>CAYZIV010000035.1:1582-8798 GCA_964478475.1 uncultured Gammaproteobacteria bacterium
AGACTCAGCAAGCTATAAAAGCAGGACTGAAACCGGAAAATATAATTATAGACCCCGGTATCGGGTTTGGTAAAACACTTGATCACAATATTGAGCTTATAAAAAGAGCTGATGAGTTTAAATCAATGGGATACCCTGTTTTAATGGGGATATCAAGAAAATCAGTGATTTCAAAAATAATTGATGTTCCCCCGGAAGAAAGAGAGGAAGCAAATATTGCCCTGAACAGCTTTGTTGCTTCAAAAGGAATCAATATTATACGGGTGCATGATGTCCATAAACACTACAAAGCAATGAGAGTGCTGGATAAAGTTACCAAGACCCGATGATTGTACTATTGACACTTTTTTTCCATTTCATTATATTTAAAATGATAATATTATGGAGAACAAGAATAAGATGATTACAGTCATTGGAGAAGTCGCAGGAAAAATATGGCATTATTTCGACACAAACGGAAATATTCCTGTATCTATCGCAAATTTGGCTAAAAAAATAGGCCATAAAAAAGATGAAGTAATTTTCGGAATTGGCTGGCTCGCAAGAGAAGGAAAAATAAATATCGAAACAAACGGTTCTACTGTCAAAGTTTCCATAATTGATTAAAATTTTATTATAAATTTATTTACATATTAAGTGTTTGCTGAAAAATTCTCATAAAAACTGTATAATGATTTAAGTATTTGATAATGATTTATATAGTTTTATATGAAAAAGTTTTTCATACATTTTGTCTTATTAATAGTTTTAACTCTGTTTATACAAATGCCTTCTTTTTGCAAAAAAGCGGAGGATTACTATTATCAAGCAAGCTTAAAACTAACGTCAGGCGACATAACAGAAGCCGTTACGTTTTATAAGCTTGCAACGCAAAACAAAAAAGATTTTTTCGAGGCATATTTAGGACTTTCGATAGCTTATAGGGAATTAAAAGAATACGAAAAGGCCCGACAAGCAATTTCAGAAGTATTAAAGATCAAACCTGACTACTATCAGGTTTATTACAATCTGGGTTTAATATTGGAAAACCAGGGGGAATACGTCGAAGCAATAGAAGCATATGATTATTTTCTGCAAAAAGTCCCCGGCGCATCAAAATTTACCGATGCAAAGCAAAGAATTTCCAGAATAAAAAAGCTGATATGATTGCAACGTTCCGCACGGACAGCTATAAACGTGGATTTTGAGAATGCGAAACGAGAATTAATAAAATTCATCATTTTATTTTTTAACTCATTCCTGAAAATTCATCCAAAATTAGTTCGCAATTCAGATTAATTAACCTTATAAGTGATACAATTTTATTGACAAAAATTTTGTATCACATATATTTTTATAGAGAAATAAAGCTTTCTTAATAAGGGAATAAAGGTTTGAAAATCAACATAGAAGAAATAAAAAAGTCACCTCAAAACGAACTTGAAATAAATTTTTCAGATTATATTGACGGATTAAGCTTAAATAATGAGGTTTCAGCCAAATTAAAAGCAACCGCCAGTGAATATGGAGTTAATATAAGAGGAAACATTATCGCTGAGCTTATTTTACAATGCGACAGGTGCCTTGAAAATTTTGTTTATGAAATAAATACAGAAATAAACGAAGAATTTATAACTGACAGCATAGTCAGGGAAGACCAAAAAGATTATGAACATACAGATAGAGGGTTCGCTGAAGATTTAAACGGCAGAGAAGAGATTGATATCAGAGATTTAATTTATCAATTAATTATTTTGGAATTACCAAATAAAAATCTTTGCAAAGCAGATTGCAAGGGAATAGAAGGAATACAAGAAGAAACATCAAAAAATAATAGTGAACAAATAGATGAAAGACTTGAAGTATTTAAGTTTTTTTCGGAAAATAATTTTAGTGAAAAAGAGTAATATAGAAAAGAAGGTATAAAATGGCTGTTCCAAAGAAAAAAACCGGCAAATGCGCCCAAGGACATAGAAGAGCTAACTGGAAAGCGACTGTTCCAAAAGTAGTTGAGTGTCAAAATTGCAAAAAAGCAACAATGTCTCATACTGTCTGTTCTTCCTGCGGCTATTATGACGGCAAAGTCGTAATTGAAAAAGCATAGTTATAATTGTTGTTAGGAAATAAAGGGAACTACAGAATAAAATGACAGTGAGAGTAGCAGTTGACGCAATGGGCGGAGATTATGCTCCTGAAGAGATAGTCAAAGGGGCAGTGCTTGCTGCGCGGGAATATAATATTTCCGTTCAATTAATAGGGCAACTTGACAGAATAACGACTGAGCTTAATAAATACGACACAAAAGATTTAGGAATAGAATTAATTGGCGCAAGCGAAGTTATAGAAATGGACGAAGCCCCTAGCGCAGCATTAAGACGCAAAAAAGATGCGTCAATAATCGTATCTGTTGAACAAGTTGCAAAAGGGAGAGCACAAGCAATAGTAGCGGCAGGGAACACTGGAGCTGCAATGGCCGCAAGTTTATTTGGGCTTGGCAGGCTTCCGGGCATAGACAGGCCGGCTATAGCAGTGCTTTTGCCAACAATGGACAAACCTGTTCTATTGCTTGATGCAGGAGCGAACAGTGCATGTGAGCCTGAAATGCTGCATCAATTCGCTATTATGGGAAGTTCATTTTCATCAGCAGTTTTAGATATTGAAAATCCAAGAGTAGGATTATTAAACATCGGTGAAGAATCGGGCAAGGGAAATCCCCTGGTGCAAAAAACTTATAAAATTCTCAAAGAACAAAATGATCATCTCAATTTCATAGGAAACATAGAAGGCAAAGAAATGTACATGGGGCACTGTGATGTTGTGGTTTGTGACGGTTTTATAGGAAACGTCACACTAAAAGTCACAGAAGGTGTTGCAAAAATGGTATTCCAGTTATTCAAAAGCGAAGTTAATAAATCAATCTTGGCAAAAATTGGAGCACTTATTGCAAAACCCGCTCTTATCGGCATGAAAAAAAGAACTGATCCTGAAGAATACGGAGGAGCCCTCTTGCTTGGGGTTAGAGGCATATGTGTTATTTCACACGGAAGCAGTTCAGCATTCGCAATAAAAAACGCTATCAAATTGGCAAAAGAATCAGTTGAAAAAGACGTAAACGGCAAAATATCCAGATTACATGAGTTGAGCGTGAAATGAGCATAAAATTATATCCTGTAAAAATAGCAGGCTTTGGAAAAGGTCTTCCGGAAAAAATCATAAAAAATTCCGACTTGGAAGAGATACTAGATACAAGTGATGAATGGATATCATCAAGATCAGGAATAAAAGAAAGAAGAATTATAAGCTCTGATGAAACAGGGACAAGCCTTGCAGTTAAAGCGAGTTTGAAAGCATTAGAAAACGCAGGAATAAACCCTGAAGAAATTGACCTTATAATTTGCGCAACATCAATTCCTGATAATTTATACCCTTCAACATCGTGCGAAATACAGAAAGAATTAAATTGTGTCAATGCGGCAGCTTTTGACGTTACAGCGGCATGCAGCGGTTTAATATACGGGCTCAATGTAGCAAGAAGTTTCATAGCTTCAGGAACATACAAAAAAATATTATTAACAGCAGCAGATGTTCATTCACGGTTTGTAAACTGGGAAGACAGGTCAACTTGTGTGCTTTTTGGCGATGGAGCCGGAGCTATGGTAGTCACAAGAAGCGATGAAGAGCATGACGACATTTTATACATTAATATGGAATCAGACGGAACCAGAAGTGACGAATTAAAAATTCCACTTACAGGAAAAAATTGCCCTCTGGTAGAGCCCAATACAGTGGCAGACCCGTACGTTTATATGAATGGACGCGAAATATATAAATTTGCAATTAACACCGTTCCTGAATCCATAAAAAAAGCCGTTGAAGGAGCCGGGGTTAATATTGAAGATATTGACTGTTTTGTGCTGCACCAGGCAAACATAAGAATAATAGAATCAATCGCAGATAAATTAGGGGTTGAGCGGGAAAAATTTTTCGTTAACCTTCAAAAATACGGAAACACTTCAGCTGCCTCTATAGCGATTGCCTTATCAGAAGCAGTAGATGAAAAAGTAATAAAACCATCTTCTTTAGTTGTTATAAGCGGCTTTGGCGCAGGTTTGACTTGGGGAACAGCCGTGATAAGATTAAAGGGGTAATAAATATAATTTGGTTTTTGAAATTATAACCGGTATAAACTCTTAGTTAGGAGAAGATCTTAAAATGAACAAAATCGCATTTATATTTCCAGGACAAGGTTCTCAACATACAGGAATGGGCAAAGACCTTTACGAGAACTATGAATGTGCAAAAAATTTCTTTGAAAATTTTGATAAAATTTCCGGAAAAAACATTTCAAAGTTATGTTTCGAAGGAAACGAAGAAGATTTAAAACATACAATAAATTCTCAGCCTGCAATATTAGCTGTATCTCTTGCTGCATATGAGGTTTTCAAAAAAGAAACAAAAATAATTCCTGATTTTGTGGCCGGACATAGCCTGGGGGAATATTCAGCTTTGTACGCAGCCGGAGTAATAGAAATTGAAGAACTTATAAGATTAGTTTTAAAAAGAGCAGAGCTTATGAATGGAGCTTCAGCCGGCACAATGAGCGCAATTCTTGGTTTAGATGACGATAAAATTGATGAACTCATAAATAAAGCATCATTTGAAGGCATTATTTGCCCAGCAAATTACAATACTCCTGATCAGACAGTAATAAGCGGAGATATCAGCGCAGTAGAAAAAGCTAATCAGCTTGCTCCCGAATTAGGAGCTAAAAGAGTTGTTCCACTGCCTGTAAGCGGAGCGTTCCATTCACCATTAATGAGGCCAATAGCGGAATCTTTTACTAAATACATACATGACACAAATATTAATGACGCCGAAATTTCAATAGTAACGAACGTAGATGCAAAACCGACCATAGACAAAGCGGAACTGTCATCAAAAATGATAAAACAAATGTATTCATCAGTATATTGGAAACAATCCGTAAATTATATGCTGGAAGCGGGTGTTGACACATTCATAGAAATTGGCCCCGGGAAAATATTATCCGGAATGATAAGGAAAATATCACGAGAAGCTAAAGTTTATAATGTTTGTGATAAAATTTCACTTGAAAAAACAATGGAATCAGTCAAATTAGAGATAAATGCATAGAGTGAGTGTACGGAAGGAGTTTGATTAAAATGAGTGAAGATATAAAAAGAGTAGCTTTAATAACGGGAGCATCAAGCGGAATAGGGAAAGTTTGCGCGCTTGAGCTTGCAAAAGAAGGATATACAATAATAGTAAATTATTATCCGGTTCCTCCTTGCGAAGAGGAGGCAAAAGCTGTTGTTAAAGAGATCGAAGCTCTAGGGGCAAAAGCAAAGGCAATCGGATGTGATGTTACTGACAGCAGCGCAGTAAACAACATGGTTGATGAAATAGTTAAAGAATTTGGAAGAATTGACGTTCTGGTGAACAATGCAGGTATCACAAAAGACGGATTATTAATAAGAATGACTGATGAAGACTGGTTGAGGGTTGTTAATACAAACCTTAACAGTGTATTTTTTGTAACAAAACCTGTAGCTAAAGTGATGATGAAACAAAGAAGCGGAAACATCATCAACATGGCGAGCATAACCGGAGTATACGGAAATGCCGGCCAGGCAAACTATGCATCCACTAAAGCAGGAGTTATTGGTTTCACAAAGACCATAGCAAAAGAGCTTGCAGCAAGAGGAATTGTTGCTAATGCAGTAGCTCCGGGTTTTATCGAAACACCTATGACAGAAAAACTTGATAAGGAAAAAATCGCAGCTAATATACCGCTTGGCAGACTCGGAAAACCGGAGGATATAGCTGACCTTGTTAAATTCCTGGCAAAGCCGAACACTTATATAACAGGTCAAGTTATCGGTGTTGACGGAGGACTTGTCATCTAAAAATTTACATAATTTTACATAAAATTTTAGAATAATGGACAAATCGATCTGATTTCAATATATATAAAGATACTAATTTAGTTAGAACACAAATAGTAATTTACGCAAAAAGGAGAAAAAAATGAGCGAAACATTAGAAAGAGTAAAAAAAGTTATAGTAGAGCAATTAAGTGTAGAAGAAGCTGAAGTAACTCCTGAAGCTAGTTTCACAGCAGATTTAGGAGCAGATTCACTTGATACAGTTGAATTAGTAATGGCATTTGAAGAAGAATTCGGTGTAGAGATTCCTGATGAAGAAGCTGAAAAAATCATTAAAGTTCAAGACGCTGTTAACTTTATAGAAAAACAAAAAGTCGGCAGCTAATCAGACTAATAATTCAATATAATAGAATGAGTACGGGAGGCTGTTAAAACAGCTTCCCATCTCTAAAAAAAACGGGTAAGAAAAATTTAAATAAAAGGATAGATTAAATGAATAACAAAACCAGAAGAGTGGTAATAACCGGAATGGGGGTAGTAAGCCCATTTGGAGCAGGAGTTGACTTATTCTGGGAAAATCTCATAAACGGAAACAGCGGGATCAAGCCTATAATCCAAACAGATTTAAGTGATCATGATGTAAAATTTGGCGGAGAATTCCAGGATTTTGAAGTAGAGAAATACATTGATAAAAAAGAAGCCAAAAGAATGGACAGGTACACTCAATTTGCGCTAATTGCAGCACAGGAAGCTGTTCAGGATTCGAAATTAGACACAAATAAGACTGATCCTACAAGATTCGGTGTAATAGTAGGAAGCGCATCGGGCGGAATGACCACAATTGAAAAAAGCCATCGAACTATAACCGAAAGGGGACCATTAAAATGCAGCCCATTTACAGTTCCTATGATGATTGTGGACATTGCGGCGGGAAGAATTTCAATAATGTACAATGCAAAAGGCCCAAACAAAGCAGTAGTAACAGCATGCGCAACATCTACTCATTGTATTGGAGATGCTTTTAGAACCATAGTTTACGATGATGCTGACGTTATGATAGCCGGCGGGTGCGAAGCTCCGTTAACTTCTCTTGCTATAGCCGGATTTTCAAGCGCGAAAACTTTATCTAAAAGAAATGACGAACCTCAAAAAGCCAGCAGACCTTTTGATAAAGACAGAGACGGTTTTGTAATGGCAGAAGGGGCGGGAATCTTTGTGTTAGAAGAACTCGAACATGCAAAAGCCAGAGGCGCAAAGATTTACTGCGAACTCGTGGGATATGGAGCAAATGCTGATGCTAACGAACTTGTAGCTCCCAGTACAACTGGAGA
>CAYZIV010000036.1:0-6347 GCA_964478475.1 uncultured Gammaproteobacteria bacterium
TTCCGCCTTTCCATAACCCTATTTTTTCTGTATCCAGTTCCAATGAAGTTTCAAGAAGACCCATTGACCTTGCAGCAGTCCTGCTGTTTTTAGCCCCGCCGAAATTAAATCCAAAATCGTTTGCATATTCAAGTTCGATAATTATCCCTTTTTCCGCCATTAAATCATGCAGAGTTCTTGTTTTTTCATAAGCATTAATAGCAGCCTTCAAAGGACTTTGTCTTTCTTCTTTTTCTTCGATTGTAATATGCAAATCAGAATCTTCTACCAAAGCTATTGGTGATAAGTCATAAGATAATTCACTTGCTCTAACCGGAAGTGACAAAAAAATCAACAACAATAATATTGACAAACTTTTATTTTGAACAGACATAATAAATACTCCTACCTGGACATAATAAACCCTAGTTTTTTATTGAGAACAACTCTCATTAGTTAAATTTAATGCTAAAATTAAAATATTAAGTTGTCAATATTATTAAATTAAATAAAAAAAGCAGCTCCTAAGCTGCTTTTTTTATTTTAAATGACCGTGCCCTACCTTTGACAGATCCAGTCATGTGGTACAGTAAAACCAATCTCCAATTCAGCTACCTGACAACACCCGAAAGGTTTGGCTTATGGCTGCTGCGTTCCCGCCCTGACCAGATTCACCATCTTCCGCCGAGTCAGACCGAACCTTCATCAATTAAATTTTACTGTCGACCATAACTGTTTCTGCCTCACGGCAGGCTGTCCATCCTGCTAAAGCGATTGCAGGTTCAGGGCATCGCTAGTTCCCCATGTAGCACGGCCAATAATATTTTAACATAAATTTATTTTTTCTAAAGAACTCGAGTCGCGAATTAGATAAAAAGCAATAATAATCTGGTGAAATTTTATTCAAAATTAATTCTTAATTCAGGTTATTTTTTTGATTCTCTCTATTCACAAAAGAGTAATTTAGTTTTTTTAGTGGATGATAAAAGGTTTTATAAAAAGTATGCTTGTTAGGCATGCAATTTATTTTCAAATACAGGTAGGGGGAGAATCTTAATATACAGATGGATTTTTCAAGTATTATAGGGATATCAATAGGAATTTTGGCTATCCTGGGAGCATTATTTCTGGAATCTGGATCATTGTCGAGTATACTTCGGCCTGATGCAGCTCTTATCGTTTTTGGAGGAACGCTTGGAGCCGGAATTATGAATTTTTCAATGCCTACTTTAATAAATGCAATAAAAGATCTTAAAACAGTCTTTTTTGAGAAAGAACCTGATTTCACCGGAATAATTGACCAGATATGCGCAGTTGCAACTATTGCAAGACAAGAAGGTCCTCTTATTATTGAAGAAATAATTCCGGGAATCGAAGATAAATACTTAAAAAAAAGCTTTAAAACATCTTTTAATACAAGTAACTATCAATCTCTTGAACAAATTTTTAAATCAAAGCTTGAAATGGAGGAAGAAAAAGGGCTTATTACATCTATATTTTATGAAACATTAGGAGGATATGCGCCTACATTTGGAATAATAGGAGCTGTTATCGGACTTATTCATGTAATGAAGAATATAGAAAGCCCTGCGGAACTTGGATATGGAATATCAACCGCTTTTGTTGCCACTTTATACGGCGTAGGAGCAGCAAATATCTTCTTTTTACCCATAGCAGGAAAACTCCGTTATCGATTAAGAGAAAATCTTTTATACAAAAAATTAATTGTGCAAGGAGTTTTAGACATCCATAAAGGAGAAAATCCTGTATTAATCAAAGAAAAACTTTTAAATTATCTTTACTGTTTAGAAAAACCGGGACAAGAAAGTTCTTTGGCAAGATCATGAAATGAAAAAAAATCTTTTATTGCAAACTAAAACATCTTCAACTCGCTGGATAATAACTTATGCAGATTTTGTAACAATGCTTTTAGCTCTTTTTATGGTTATGTATGCATTATCACAAATGGATGTTATGAATTTAAGAGAATTTTCAAAATCAGTAGGGAGTGCTTTTCAATTACCGAATCAAAAAAAATCAATTAATAGTATCCCATTAGATAAAAACAATCTGAGACAAATTTTTAAAACAACCCAGGCACAAATGTCTTCCAGTAAAGTAGATGTCTCTTCAGATAATCAATCTACAAAGCAGCTCAAAGAAAAAATTTCCCAACTTGAAACCAAAATAGATAAAGAAACTGTTGAATTTCAAAACATTAAAACAATAATTGAAGAAAAGTTAAATAATACAGAAGGAATATCAATTTCAAGAGAACCAAGGGGATTGCTTGTAAGATTAAATAACACGATACTTTTTGACACAGGTTCTGATATAATAAGGGGTGAATCAATTGAGTTGTTGGATAAAATAGCTAATATTTTAAAAAACATAAATAATCCGATAAGAATCGAAGGGCATACTGATAATATTCCGGTTAAAACAAAAAGATTTCCTTCTAATTGGGAATTATCAACAGCCAGAGCGACAAATATCATCAGATACCTGGTGGAAAAGCACGATTTTTCGCCATCAAGGCTTTCAGCGATAGGGTATGGAGAATATATGCCAATTTCAGATAATAATTCAAAAGAAGGAAGAGTAAACAACAGAAGAGTTGATATAGTAATATTAAGTTCATCAAGTAAAATATTTAATCCATAATTTATACAGATTATACAGAGGTAAATACAAATGGTAAAACCAGCTCAACCAAAAGGGATCAAACCAAAAGCAGAAATATCATCAGAAACTTATACACCGGCCTCCGGTTCTTCTGAATTATCGGGGAATAAGCTTATAATTATTAACACGGTAATAACTGTATTAATATGTTTACTGTTCATCGGGGGTAATTATTTTACAGTAAATTCCATCGTGGATTCTAAAATCCAAAACCTTCCTTCTCAAAACACACGTGAAATTGCAGAAGAAAGTAGCGAAAAACCTGAAAGAGGAATAATTCTTGATTTAGGAGAATTTATATTAAATTTAAGCGATCCGGGATCAAAAAGATTTTTAAAACTCAATGTAGCATTAGAAGTTTCTGTATCACCGGAAGATCTCGAACATTCATCAGCTGAATCAGATGGACACGGAGGCGGACATGGAGGTGGACACGGAGAAGAAGATGATCCTGTTAATAAAATTGAAGCAGAAATGAATCAATATAGACCTGCTATAAGAGATGCTGTAATCTCTGTTATGTCCTCTAAAACAGCTGAAGAACTTATGAGTCTTGCAGGAAAAGAACTTGCTAAAGAACATATAAAAGAAGCCATAGATCCTCTGTTTGGAGGAGAAAGAGAAGTAATGAGAGTTAGTTTCGGCGCATTTATTATTCAGTAAAACAACTTAAATTTAATTCCGTAAAGAGGTAAATTAATGTCTGAATCAGACAATCTGTCACAAAATGAAATAGATAATTTGCTATCTTCCCTCACAGAATCGTTGGAAGAAAACGAATTAGATAAAGATGGAATCCCTTCTCTGTTTGAAAACCTGGATGAAGCAAAGAAGGGGTATAAGCTCTACAATTTCAGACGACCTGACAAATTTTCAAAAGATCACTTAAGAGTTTTACAAGATATTCATAAAGAATTTTCAAGACAATTATCACTTTTATTAAGTACATACCTCCGTTTACATATCGATGTAGATGTGGTTTCTGTTGACCAGCTTACATATGAAGAATTCACGCGTTCATTGCCAAACCCGATAACTGTTTGCGTTCTGGAATTAAATCCTTTGCCCGGTCAAATAGTTTTTGTATTAAGCCATGAAGTTACGTTTTCAATCGTAGACAGAATGCTGGGAGGCCCTGGAGCAGCAGATCCAAGACCACGCGAACTTACTGATATAGAAGAAGCTCTTGCAAAGAGAATTTTTGAAAAAATGACAAAAACTCTTGAAGTAGCTTGGAAAGGTATTTTTCCTGTGCGAAGCACTGTTGTGGGATTAGATAATAATTCCGTTTTGCCGCAGCTTGCAAGTCCAAGTGAAATAACAGCCTTGACAACTTTAGAACTTCAGGTTTCCG
This sequence comes from uncultured Gammaproteobacteria bacterium, assembly GCA_964478475.1. Taxonomy (GTDB): domain Bacteria; phylum Cyanobacteriota; class Vampirovibrionia; order Gastranaerophilales; family UBA9971; genus CAYZIV01. The sequence goes on from CAYZIV010000036.1 coordinate 4,019, forward strand.
ATAAACAATCTGGTTTATTAAGTTTATGTTTTCCATATCCTGTATTAGAAACCGTATTAGAACAGTTAAGCACTCAACAAATGTTTAGATCAAAAGGTTTAGCTCCTTCTGCTGAAGATAAACAAAATATACTGGAAAAAATTAATAACTCTATGGCAGATATCAATGTTTTACTAGGGGGCACAGACATAACTATTGAAGATTTCCTTGATTTAAAAGTAGGTGATGTCCTAAGGTTAGACAATTTAGTTAACGATAATCTTGTTATCAATGTCAATGAAAAACCAAAATTTCTAGGACGTCCCGGAATAAAAAAAGGTAAACTTGCTGTTACAGTGACAGATGAAATTAAAAATATTGAAAATATAAATATTCCTCAAAAAAAAACAAAACCTATTAGTTAAAAATTCTTTTATTAAAATAAAATTAATAAGAAAGGTTAAATAAAATGGAAGATAAAAATAAAAATTTAGACCCAAAATCTAAAGAAAATGAAGAAATCAAAACACCATCTTCTGAAACAGAAAAACCAGAAACTCAAAAAGCTAAAGAAAAACCGGTTCAATCTGAAGAAGTAAAGCAAACTCTTTCCAGCAGGGATATAGATACTCTTGGTGAAATCTGCAATATTTTTATGGGAGCAGCATCAACAACGCTTTCCACCTTATTAAGTAAAAAAGTAGATATAACAACACCAAATATTGAAATTATCAGTAATTTTGATGAATTTGAATTGATGCAGGAAGGCTGCATTATAACTGAAGTTAAATATACAGAAGGACTCGAAGGAACATTTTTATTAGTATTAAAAAATAAAGATTCTGCCATTATAGCTGATTTAATGATGGGAGGAGAAGGCGAACCGGAAGACTTCAATCTTGATGAATTAAAACTCAGCGCCATAAGCGAAACCATGAGTCAGATGATGGGCAACGCTTCCACAGCAATGTCAGATATGTTCAGTCAAAAAATAACCATAACTCCTCCAAAAGTCGGACCTTTTGATAAAGACAAAGAAACAGAATTAAATGAAAGCTTAGCAGGCAATAAAATTGTTACGGTAAGATTTAATCTTAAAATAGGCGATCTTGTAAACAGTGAAATAGTTCAGTTTATGTCCGTCGGCGCAGCAAACTCGCAGGTAAAAGATGCTGCTGTGTTAATGGAAAATATGTCAGAAAATAAGGGCTCTAAACAATCTATGATAGATGATTTTCTAAAAGAGCAGCCTACGGAAAAACCTCAGGAACAACCTGTAGAAGAATCTCATGTATCAATGGCTATGGATCAAGAACAAGCCTCGCCAGGTCAATCACCTCAACAAGCTCAAAATCAGGTAACTGTTCAACCTGTTCAGTTTGCTTCTTTTGATAATGTTCAAAACGTATCAGGATCGGTAAATCAAAACCTTAATCTTGTTATGGACGTTAATCTTGGGCTTACTGTAGAACTTGGAAGAGCCCAGCTCCCTATTAAAAATGTTCTTGAACTAACAAGAGGCTCAATAATAGAATTAGACAAAGTTGCGGGTGAAAACGTAGAACTTTATGCTAATGGAAAATTAATTGCAAAAGGCGAAGTAGTTGTTATTGAAGATAATTTTGGTTTAAGAATTACCAGCATTATAAGTCCTGAAAAAAGAATCAAACATATATAACCTCAATTATTAAATAGCTGAAATGCAATTATAGCTTAATGAAATTTCTTAAAATCTATATGGAATTGTTAATTGCGAAGCAGGAGTGAAGCTCTGGATTTGCTTTGCAAAGGCAAAGTAAAACAGAGAGCTGAACTCATTTGGGGATTTTAAGAAATTTCATCCAAAATTAATTCGTGATTTAGGTTATATAAATTTTATAAAATTATCATAACGATAGATGATGTGATACTAAAGTTGGATTGGTACTATAGTAATGTACTCCTTAGAAGACGACGATACACATATCCCTATCTAGCTATGTATTCCTGATTGAATTCATAGCTTTTTTATTGTTTAAATATGCGTTAATTATTAAATTTTAAAAATACTTGATATAATTAAACCTACTATTATATTGATAAAATTAAATAAAAGGGAAAAATATGGGCGAAAAGAAAAAACAACATTATTTGACAATTCATGGACATTTTTATCAACCACCTAGAGAAAACCCCTGGCTTGAAACAATAGAATCTCAAGACAGCGCTGCGCCTTTTCATGATTGGAATGAAAGAATCAATCAAGAATGTTATAAGCCTAATGCTGTATCAAGGATAGTCAATCATAAAAATCAAATTCTGGATATAGTAAACAATTACGAAAAAATGAGTTTTAATTTTGGCCCAACTT
>CAYZIV010000036.1:6357-8720 GCA_964478475.1 uncultured Gammaproteobacteria bacterium
TTTGGCCCAATTTTAATATCCTGGCTTGAAATCAATGACAAAAAAACTTATCAAAGAATTCTCGATGCCGATAAAAATTCAATAACGTATCATTCGGGCCACGGAAATGCTTTAGCCCAAATATATATTCATATGATAATGCCCCTTGCTAATGAAAAAGATAAATATACTCAAACAATATGGGGCATAAGAGATTTTCATTTTCGTTTTGATAGACAACCTGAAGGTATTTGGCTTTCAGAAACAGCTGTTGATGGAGAAACTTTAAAAGTCCTGGTTGATTGTGGAATAAAATATACGATTTTATCACCATATCAGGCTCAAAGAGTCAGAAAAATCAGCGATAAAAAAAAGGAAACTAAAGAAGAAACCCCTTGGACAGATGTAAGCTGGGGAAATATTGACCCTGGAAAAGCTTATAGATATTTTTTAAAAGACGGCACGGACCGCTATATAGATTTATTTTTTTATGACGGTTCTATATCTAAGTCTGTTGCATTTGAAGAACTGTTAAAAAACGGCGATAAATTTATGGAAAGGTTAAAAGATGGAATTTCAGATTCCAGAAGTTATGATGAATTAGTTAATATCGCAACAGATGGCGAAAGCTACGGACATCATACAATGCTGGGGAACATGGCTCTTTCATATGCGCTTACGAAAAAAATAAAAGAAACAAATTTTGTATTAACTAATTACAGTGAATTTTTGAAAAAAAATCCGCCTCAATGGGAAGCGGAAATAAAAGAACCTTCTTCATGGAGTTGTTCTCATGGAGTCGGTAGATGGATAGATGATTGCGGATGTTCAACAGGAGCTCCATGGGGATGGAATCAAAAATGGCGGACTCCTCTTAGAGAAGCGCTCGATTGGTTAAGAGATGAACTTTACATTATTTATGAAAAAAATGCGTCTAAATATTTAAAAGATCCTTGGAAAGCGAGAAATAGATATATTAATGTTATTTTAGACAGAACCGAAGATGTTATTCAGGAATTTTGCAATCACGAAGCAGGCAGAAATCTTTCTTCTGTTGAAACTGTGGAAATAATAAAACTTTTAGAAATGCAAAGACACGCAATGTTAATGTATACAAGTTGCGGTTGGTTTTTTGCTGATATAACAGGAATAGAAACCATTCAAATTCTAAAATACGCAGCTAGAGCGATGCAAATTGCTGAAGAATTTCAAGAAACGAGCTTAGAACCGCAATTTTTACAAATTCTTTCAAAAGCTGAAAGTAATATCAAAAAATTCGGCAATGGAAAAAACGTTTATCTTAATTTTGTAAAACCATCTATAGTCAATGTTAAACAAGTTGTTAGCCATTGGGCCATAAGTTCTCTTTTCGAAAATTATGAACATGAAACAGAAATTTATTGCTATAAAATAAGATCGATTGACTATAATAAAATCGAAAAAGCTAACACTAAAATGATTATAGGGAGAATTGAAGTTATCTCTAATGTAACTTTTGAAAAGCACGATATGATTTTCACTTTACTGCATTACGGAGGAGAGGATTTTCATTGTGTAATAAGAGGTTATGCCGGAAAAACCGAATATAACAATATTAAAGAAACTTTAATTGAAAGATTTGAAACACTGCCGCTTACTGAAGTAATAAGAGGCGTGGATGAATTTTTTGGAAAAGAATACTTTACGCTTAAAGAATTATTTATCGAAGAAAGGCGTAAAATTATTACTGTTTTAATTCAGGATCAATTGGAAAAATTTGCGAGCACATACAGAGATCTTTATAATGAAGCTAAAGGACCAATGATCCAGCTTAAAGAACTTGGTCTTAAAATTCCTGAAGAATTTAGAATTGCAGCAGAATATGCTCTTACCTGCTCATTAAATGACCTGGTAAAAGAAGTTGAGGATATAGGTTCATCAGAAGTGCTTGAAGCAGCTATGGCAATAAATAAAGAAGCTGAAAAACTCGAATTAAAAATCTGCAATGAAAATTTTATAGAAATTTACAGCAATTATATAAGCAATAAAGTTAAAAATCTCTCAAAAAATGGTGATATTGATCAATATGAATCACTTATAAACACATTAAACCTTGTAGAAAAATTTGATCTCAAACCAAATTTAACTGATGCACAAAATATTTATTTCAGCACGATCTATAAAAAAATCCCTAAAATGATAGAAAAGCTGGAATATTCTGAAAATAAAAAAGACGATAAAAACTATATTTTAATTATCATAAAATTAGGAGAAAAGCTTAACTTTAATCTTGATCATTTTGAAGCGGATTTAAATAAAATAATTACACACATTGAAAATTAAAAGTGATTTCAAAAGTAATTAAACTTTTAAGATCAGTTTTAGAGTCTTTAGATTATGATCCT
>CAYZIV010000037.1:0-3605 GCA_964478475.1 uncultured Gammaproteobacteria bacterium
GATAATCCTCATTAATTTTGATGACACTGTTAAAATTATGAGTAATCAGCTTATGTATTAGTTTTAAAAGGCTTTAATGAAGGTGCTGCTAATATTTTTTGAGAATTTGCCTGAAACTTCATAAGTTTTTCTATAATTTGTGTTCGTAAGTCTTCGTCGATAGACTTGTTATTGTTTGCAATTTTTTCAAGTGCTTCAGAAAGCTCTTTATGATTTTCTTCAAACTTTTTTTCAAAATCAATTCTTTCTTTAAAATTTTTGTCTTTTAACTTTTTAGGATCGTTTGAAACTAAAAATAAATCATCAACGGTTTTTTGATTTATAAGTTTATTAATTCGCTGTGTATACTTAAAAAATGATCTTTCATCAATATTTTTTGAAATTTTTAGATGGTTAGTATATTGATTAATAATTTTTAATTTATCACTTAAGTATATTTGAGAATCTTTAACCATCCAAACATTACTTTTTTCCAGCAATTTTTCACAGCGATTTGGATCTTTTTGTATAATAAAAGATTGAGTTTTGCCATTTTTATCTTTATAGAGATATGAGCCGTCATTTATAAAATGGGACTTAACTGCGTTTTCTACTCCCCATAGTCCAATATCATGATCTTTTCCTTCACCTAAATTCATTTTTAAGCCTGTAAAATTTTTATATTGTTCATAAGAATCGAAGCAATTTTTGATTTGCGGCGGAGGAAAAACATTAATAGAGTTTAATGCACGTTCTTTTGGAATATTATTTTTTTCTAACTCCTTTGTAATATTTTCTTTAAGGGTTTCCCTCACATCCCTAAAACGGTTTTCTATTTTAGAATATTTACTATAAATAGAAGATTCGTCTTTAGAGTTATTCTCACCGGGAATTATGATACTCATATCATAGTCAGAGTATTTAGGATCAAACCCCTTGTTTGTCATCCAGGAACCTGCAGGAACAATGCTTATATCCGGATATTTATCCAAAGTTTTTTGAGCAGAATTGAGCACTAATTCTTTAATTTTTAGCGACTCAGAATTATGAGCTCTAAAAGCCGGTTGAGGGTATATTTTGTTGTATGATATCGCGAATGTCATTTACTAATACCTTGTAACAAAGACTATAAATACAAGAGTCTTCAAAGGTAAAAATTGTTTTATTGTCTTCAAGCCATTAATAATTCTTTACAAAACGGTTTAAGAAAGCATGGATGCAGTTGAAGACTATTAATTGGTGTAAGTTGAATAGATTACCGCGTCGCTCGCTGCACTCACTCCTCGCAATGACAGAGCGGCGTTTTTAATTATCCTTACAATATCATATCAATATAAATTGGTATATTTAATTCAGAATTAAAATAACGATCTGTTCATTTCTTTTCTTTTTGTTTTCCCTGTCACCCTGAACTTGTTTCAGGGTCTTGGCAATGAAGGGTTTATACAATAAATGGTGGATGGATAGATGCTGAAACAAGTTCAGCATGACAATTATGCTTATGGATTGGAGTTTTTACCAACCAACAACTGTCGACTCGCAATTACAGTTAAAGGCTAAACGACTTGTCTTGATTGCGTTCCTTCGATTTTGAAAGTTTTTCTAAGTTTGAACTCTTCCTGTTTACCCTTATTCCACTGGTTAACAGGGCGTAAATACCCGACAACCCTGGAATAAATTTCGCATTCCGCACTGCAATCAGGACAGGTTCCGTGTTCACCGGCGATATAACCGTGTGAAGGACACACACTGAACGTTGGGGAAATCGTAAAGTACGGTAGGCTGTAGTTATTACAGATTTTTTTGACTAACTGTTTCACGCTCTCAGCAGAATCTATCTTTTCCCCTACGAAAATATGCAAAACAGTTCCGCCTGTATATTTTGTCTGTATCTCATCTTGAAGGTCAAGAATCTCAAACACATCATCAGAATAAGTAGTAGGAAGCTGGGTAGAATTCGTGTAGAAAGGCTCTGCTCCTTGATTGTATTCAGCTTCATTAGCGCAACAGCTTGCGGGGTATTTTTCTTTGTCCATTTTTGCAAAACGGTAAGAAACGCTCTCAGCCGGTGTTGCTTCCAGATTGTAGTTATGACCTGTTTCTTCCTGATATTCTTCGAGTTTAGCCCTCATGAAATCAAGAACTCTGGTGGTAAATTCTTGTGAATCTTTATCCCCAAGACTTTTGCCAAACATATTTACACAAGCTTCATTCATACCGGAAACCCCGATTGTTGAAAAGTGGTTTTGCCAGTAATTACCGAATCTTTGCTTGATATTTCTCAGATAAAACTTGGCGTAAGGATAAAGGTTGCCTTCTGTAAGTTGGTCAAGCGCTTTCCTCTTGATTTCCAGGCTATCTCTGGCAATGTCCATTAACCTGCCGAGTCTTTGCAGGAACTCATCTTCGTTGTTAAAAGTATGCCCAATCCTTGCCATATTGATCGTTACAACGCCTATGGATCCCGTAAGAGGGTTAGAACCAAACAATCCGCCGCCTCTTTTTTCCAGTTCTCTGTTGTCAATCCTAAGTCTACAGCACATTGATCTTGTATCTTCCGGGTTCATGTCAGAGTTTACAAAGTTTGAAAAGTATGGGATACCGTATTTTGCAGTCATTTCCCACAATCCTTCAAGGTTAGGATTGTCCCAGTCGAAATCTTTCGTGATGTTATAGGTCGGGATCGGGAATGTAAAAACTCTTCCACGGGCATCACCTTCCTGGAACACTTCCAGTAAGGCTTTGTTGAAGATATTTACTTCTTCCTGAAAATCGCCGTAAGTTTCTTTAACAGGTTCTCCTGCTATAACTGCGCTTTGGCTTGCAAGAAACTCCGGAACGATTAAATCGAGCGTAATATTAGTGAACGGTGTCTGGAAACCTATTCTTGTAGGTACGTTTAAGTTAAATATAAACTCCTGAAGAGCCTGTTTAACTTCTTTATAAGTCAAATTATCATATTTTATAAACGGAGCAAGCAATGTATCGACGTTTGAAAACGCCTGAGCGCCTGCTGATTCACCCTGAAGAGTAAACAAAAAGTTGACCATTTGTCCAAGTGCTGTTCTAAAGTGTTTTGGAGGACTACTTTCAATTTTACCCCGTGCTCCCTGGAATCCGGAGAGCAATAAATCCTGTAAATCCCACCCAACGCAGTAAACAGACAAAAGATTCAGGTCATGGATATGAAAATCTCCGTTGGCATGCGCGTTTTTTATTTCAGGTGTGTAGATTTTATTCAGCCAGTAATTTTTGCTTATTTCTGAAGAAATATAATTGTTCAAGCCTTGTAAGGAAAACGCCATGTTTGAATTTTCTTTGACCTTCCAGTCAAGCTGGTCAAGATACTTGTCAATAATATCTATCTGCTGATTATTTGCCAGTTCACGAATTTTTGAATGCTGATCTCTATAAATAGTATAGGCTTTGGCTGTTTTATAGTAAGGAGAAGACATCAGCGTCTGCTCTACAATATCTTGAACTTCTTCAACCGAAGGCACTTCATTGTTTATAACTTTTCTTGCAAAATCAAGCGCTTGTATGGCAAGGTTTTGGGCTGTATTTCTATCAAACTCGCTCGTAGCATTTCCGGCTTTTGAGATGGCGGATGCTATTCGCTCCGGTTC
>CAYZIV010000037.1:3705-8699 GCA_964478475.1 uncultured Gammaproteobacteria bacterium
TGCATATTTTAAGTTATATTTTTTACAAATATTTTTTTACTTGACTTTGAATAAAAATCGTAAAAACAACTTAAATTTTTTAAACACATGCTCTCTCTAAAACCGAATAAATTTAATCAGAATTTATAAAAATATCATAAAAAAGTATTAAAACCATTATCGGATAATAATTTTGGTATATAGAAAATACCCATAATTAGTAATTTAAAAACGAGAATTATATAATAAAATTAGTTCTGGATAGCTATTTTTCAGAATTAAAAGATATATAAGGAGCAAAAGCATGGGGAATAGGTCAATTAGAGTCAAAAGACCGGTCAAGGTTAAGACTATTGTCACCGATAGTTTTAAACAGCAGGCCAAAGACGAAATAAATAAAGAAATTCGTTTGATTGATAATCAAATATTACAACTTGAATTACAAAGTAAACAAATTCAGGACCAGCTTACAGGAGCATCTTCAGCGTATTATGGAGATCAAAATAACGAACAAATTCAACAATCTCTTGAAGAAATAATGCGAAGACTCCAGCAAATGAGCGAGCTAAAGCAAGAGATGCATTTTCAGCAAGAAAACATTGAACATCTCTCCACTGATAATGTCATAGTTACCGGAAGCCTGGAAAATTACGTTGATTTAAAACTTGGAGAAAATTTGTATGAAAAATTCAAAGAAGCTGAGATAATTATTAAAGACGGTATTATTCAAGATATAATTGAATAGAAATTAGTAAAAATATCAAGAGGCTGGAAAAACTTGCAAGAACTTTTATCTGTGGGCAAAATTCTTAATTTTCAGGGGTTAAAAGGTGAAGTAAAAGTTGGATTTACCGAAGGTAACGAGAATTTGTTTTTTAAAGACCGAGAAATATACGCTGAAAAGAATTCTCAAATACGTAAGCTGGAAATAGAAAAAGTAAGATTCCATAAAAAAATAGCGCTTATTAAATTTAAAGAAATAAATTCTATAGACGAAGCAATAGACATAAAAGGGAGTTTATTAAAACTTCCTAAAGATGAACTGGCAAAAGAGCTTGAGGAAGATGAATTTTACATATCAGATCTTGTGGGAATTGAAGCGTACGATATAGAAGGAAATTATCTGGGAGTAATTTCAGGATCTGTTAATATTAAACATCAAGATACTTTGTTTATTAAAACCGAGGAAAATAAGGAATATTTAGTGCCTTTTACAAAAGAACTTGTTCCGGATATAAATTTGAAAGAGCGAAAAGTTATTATAAATAAAATTGAAGGTTTATTTGAAAAATAATGAAATTTGAGGTTATCACACTTTTTCCTGAAGTAATAGAGAATTACTGTTCTTTCAGCATCCCGAACAGGGCGCAAAAACAGGGAATTATTTCAGTAAACACAATAAACCCACGTGATTTCACGCATGATGTTCATAAAAAAGTCGATGACACCCCTTACGGCGGGGGAGCGGGCATGGTTTTAATGTGTCCGCCTTTTTATGACGCATTTGAGTCTATAGAAAAATATGAAAAGTCTTCCACAATTTTGCTCACTCCTCAGGGAAAACCTTTTAATCAAGAAAAAGCAGAGCAGCTCTCTAAAAACGATCAAATTATTATGATTTGTGGACATTACGAAGGTTTTGATGAAAGGATAAGAGAAATTCCTGAAATACAGGAGATATCCCTGGGTGATTTTGTTCTTACCGGAGGAGAGCTGCCGTCTTTATGTATTATAGATGCGGTAACCAGGCTGCTTCCCGGAGCCTTGGGGAAAGATGAATCCGTACTGGAAGAGAGTTTTTCTGATGGACTTTTAGAATACCCCCAATACACAAGACCTTATGATTTTCGAGGAATGAAAGTCCCTGATGTATTGTTATCGGGAAACCATAAAGAAATTGCAAAATGGCGGAAAGAACAAGCTTTTTTGAAAACAAAAGAAAAAAGACCGGATTTACTTGAATAAATTAAAATATGTTAATATTAATAAAAAATTCAACGAGGATTAATTGCGATGGACACTCTACAAGCTTTAATAACCGGCATAGTTCAAGGATTCACAGAGTTTTTGCCGGTCAGCAGTTCGGGTCATATCGTTTTTACTTCATCCATTTATAAAATTTTAACCGGAAAAGAACTTGCCTGCGGAGGGAGCGAAGAAATATTTTTCGACATAATGATCCATGTCGGAACACTGGCAGCAGTTTTAATTTATTTTAAACAAGATATTATTAATCTTTTTAATATTTTCATGAAATCCTGGAAGGATGGAACTTTAAAAACCAATGAAGAAGCGAAAATACCTGTTTATATAGCATTAGGAACAATCGCGACAGTATTTACAGCTTTTCCATTTAAGAGTTATATTGAAACCCTCGTGTATACCCCTGCTGTAGTGGGTATAGTGCTTATGATCACCGGCATACTTTTGTTTTCAACAGAAATTATAGCTGAAAAAACCACTCAAAAAGATAGTTTTATAGGCTGGAAAAGAGCTTTATTAATAGGAATTGCGCAGGGACTTGCTGTTGTGCCCGGATTATCAAGGTCAGGAACTACTATAGCAATAGGACTCGCTTTAGGATTAGATAGGGTGATCTGTGCGAGATATTCATTTTTGTTGAGCATTCCGATAATTCTTCTTGTGGCAATCTTTCATTCATTTGAATTGGCTTTAATCGGAGAACTCGGGAATTTCAACTGGTCGGCAATTATCGCCGGAACATTATTATCAGGGCTGGTCGGTTATTTTTGTATTAAATATTTTATAATTTTCATAAGCGGCAATAAATTAAACGGATTCGCAGCTTATTGCTTAATTATTGGACTATCTATGGCGATTTTTTTCGGAACCCACGGAACAGTTTAAGAACCTATACAGCAATTGTTCCTTTATGATAACCTTATGTACAATTAATCATTAAAAAGAGTTGTAAATATTTTGCAAGAGTTACCAAAAATTCAAAAAGAAAAATTTTGTTTTATAGGTCTGTCTATAGGCTCGGCAGGTTCTACGGAATCAGGAGTAGCAGTAATTGACAGGGATTTAAACCTTGTTAAAACCGATAAAGTATACAATTTAAGTGAAATCAAACAGGTTGTTTCAAACATCGCGCCGTTTGAAAATTCTATACTCTGCGTGGATTTGCCTAAAAATATAATGCTTCTGACTGGAAAATGGAGAATCGAATCAAAACAGACCCAGGTTTTAGCTTTAAAAAATATTGAAGGCTCTCCAAAAGCATTGTGGAAAAAGAGATATAGCGACAGAGGCTCTGAATTGTGTCATTATTTTAAAAATAACGGAATGGATGTATTCAGATATAATTCTTATTACACGAAAAATATGTTAAAAATATCTCCGCCATACAAAAGCAGATCACCTGCCGCATGCAAATTTTTACAAAACATTCTTGAAGAGAAGTTGAAAATTTCAAATATACCTTCAAATTTACTTCCTCTTCCTTCTTTAAATTCAATAGTAGGAGCTTTTATAGGATGGAAAATTGCCACAAGTCAGGAAAATAAAGGATATAAACAAATAGGTGTTTATAAAGAAATTCCTGTTGTTAGCGCTATTGAAGTATAAGCTTCTTACATTTTTGATTAATTTGATTTATCATAATAAATACAAGCAACAAATTTAAGTTTGATTTATGGAGATCTTACATGCATTTAGAAAATCAAACCGTTAAAGATTTACTGGGAAAAAACAAACAAAAATCTCAGGAAGCGGCGAAAATAATTATAAACACACCTGATAAAGAAGCGTGGCAATATCTTTTGGAAAATTGTGATTATGTTTTCACTTTTATAAAAGAAAAAGCCGGAAAAACTCTTGCAAAAGAGATAAACAAAGAAAATACAGATAAAGTTTTTGAGCTTTTTGAAATTCATGAAAGCGATATGGATGAATATCTGGCAGAAGGCTTAAGCAGGATTGCAGATGAAGAGCTTAACGCAAAGATGCTGGACTTGTTAGAAAATTCTTTTGTAGAGCAACAAACTTATGCAGCAAGGTCTTTTTGTTTTGTAAAATACCCAAAAGCAGCGCAGGCTCTTTTTGATGCATCAAAAAAATATTATCAACAACTAAAAAGCAATTGTGCAGAAGCTTTAGGTATATTGGAACATGAAGAGTCTTACGAATATTATATAAACCGGTTAAAATCTGATGACGAGTGGGACAGGATAGAAGCAGCTCAATTTCTTGCAAAATACGGTAAAAAAGAAGCGGTCGTCCCGATTTTAGAGGCAATGGAAAACTCCGGAATGGCAGAGCTAATAGCCGGAGAAATAGCGACTCTGATAGATATTTACGAGTTATTTGAAAAACAGGACGAAAAAACACAATCTCTCGCTTTGGAAGCACTGGACAATATACTTTCAGGAATTCCTGAAGTTTGGCCTTTAGGGGTTATTCTTGATTTCAAAATCTTTGAATGTCTGGAAAAACTTATTAATTTAGCGAAAGAAAACCAAAAAGAAAATCTCTCGGGAAGATATTCCCAGATTTTACTTAGAGCAAAGCAAAAAATCAGCATGTTTGTGGAGAATTCCCAATATACATTTGATGAAGAAAAGGATATTCTGACTGAGCTTGACGAAATATATCATCTTTTATCATATGAAGATGAGGATTTTTGGAAAATACAAATTCAAAGATTGTTAAAAGAACTTGAATCCAGTGATAAAAAGAGAAAACTGGCGGCAATAGGAGTATTAAATGAGTTAGAACTTGAAGAAAGTGTTCCGCATTTAATGAAAATTATATTTAAGCAAGGCGAAGATGAAATTGTAATAAGCGAAGTCATAACAATACTGGCAAAAATGGGTCATACTGAGGAAATTGACCAGGAATTAATTTTATCGAGAATAAAAAATCCAAACCTTATCGCATCAATAAAAAATTCTCTGGCAAAAAAAAGCGAGAATGAAATTGACAAATACTTAGAAATTTAACCATTTCAACATATAGAAACTTCAACCGGAAAATCTTTTACTTGCAATTTATAA
>CAYZIV010000038.1:0-6463 GCA_964478475.1 uncultured Gammaproteobacteria bacterium
TCTCTTATTAATTTGTTTGAATTCCCTCCTGATTTAAACATTCTGGCAAGAGTGTTTAATCTGTCAACGAGCGGGTAAGATCCATTTGAAATATTGTTAAGTGAATGTTTTTTCTTTTTCATCTGAACCCATACATCAGCTTCATATCCCCAGGCGTATGCTTCTTCTTCAAGAGAATTATGTTCGTCTTGGTGAACTGCTTCATGGCTCAACAAACTTGCTAAAGCTTCAGGTGGAGCAGATGCATGCTTATAATTTATATAAATATGCACTTGTTTTCCTCTTTTCCAGCCTAGAGCTTCATAATTTGCGTAATTCCTGTTTATTTCAGCGAGATTTTTAAAAGCAACTTTAATTGGTAATCCGGTGACATTGTTTCCCAAAATTGCTTTTTTTGCCCACTCGGCTGATGTTCCATCCATAGCATTCAGTGCTTGGACTATTCTGGAATCGTTAGTTACTTTGGAATAAGAGTTTGATGCAGCTGTTCGGGCAAGTGAAAACTCTGCTACACCTAAAAAAAACACACAAAATACCATCAAAAATTTTAAAAGACGCATATTCGACCCTTCTCTTCTTCTAAACTAACCTGTTTATAGGTGTTTTACCCAAAAAACACGATTACTAAATATTTTGACACATGTAAATTATAATTATCCAGTCAAAAAAGAAAAAACATTTATTTATAGGAAAAAAATTGTTGGTAAGTGGTCTCAAAAATATAAGTTTAATTGCTTACGGGCGTTAGAGAGTCAAAAAAGAAAAAACCATTTTATTTAACTTCCGAAGCAATCTTAATAAATAAGTATAAAAAAGATTGCTTCGAATTAAAGATTGCAGATTATGCAAAGTAAATTTAAAAACAGCAGATTTCAAATACGGTATATGAATGATGCTTTATGCTGTGGTGTCATTAAAATCAATATTAGGGAATTAAACGTTTTAAAAAACAGGTATTGGTTTAAATGAGCTTTTCATCATACATAAACTTAGATTCGTTAAATTTGAAGCAGAAGAAATTGTCAGATTCTGAAATCAGCAAAATTTGGGAAGAGTTTGAGGAAGACAGAACTAATAAGCAACTGCGGGATAAGTTAATAATTCAGTATATTTACCTGATTAAATATGTTGCCGGAAGATTAAGAATTAGTCTCCCCGCTACAATCTCCACAGAAGATATTGCAAGTTATGGAGTGGAAGGACTTATCGACGCGATTGAAAAATTTATTCCGAGTAAAGGATTTAAATTTGAAACATATGCCCTTTTGAGAATAAGAGGAGCTATTATAGACAGGATAAGGAGTTTAGATTGGGTTCCGCGAGGAGCACAAAAAAGATTTAAGCTTCTTCACGCAGCCATTGCAGAATTGCAAAATGAACTCGGTAGAGCACCGCGAACAGAAGAGATTGCAAAGAAGCTGGACTTGCCAAAAGAAAAAGTTGAAGCGCAAATGGCTGAAATGGAAAGTAATACAATGGTGTCATTGTATGATAAAAGAGATTCTTCGACCGAAAGCATAGAACTAATAGATACAATACAGGATAAAAAAGTTGATGACCCCTTAGCTCAGCTGGAAAATAGGGATGTTAAAAATGAACTTTCAAGAGCTCTTTCTAATCTTCCGGAAAGAGAGAGGATGATACTTGCTCTTTATTATCATGAAAATATGACTTTAAAAGAAATAGGGACTGCTTTAAATATCTCGGAATCAAGAGTATGTCAGCTGCACGCTCAGGCTATTATGAAATTAAGAAAACTTTTAAGTTCACAAGGCGGTAAACCCAAGAGTCCGGTTAAATGATTTATGAAAAAACAAAATTAGCTTACGGAATAACGCACTCTTCCAGTACAAAAGGTTATTTGGGAGCAATCCTAATAACCGATTATAAGGGTTTTCCCCTTGAATTCAGATATACTGATCCTATTGTACCCACTAAAATTCAACAGGTGCTCTATGGGGAAGGGCTGGAAAAATATCTTAAAATTGATGTTATAACAGACAGCCTTATTAAAGCTTTGTCGGAAGACATTTCAGTTTTATTTGTGCAGGATGAAGAATTACTGAATTATAAAACAAAAGACGCTGTAATTTTAAGGCTTTCATCTACTAATTCAGCCCCGCTGCAATCTCCCGGTGATTATCAGAAAATTAAAAAAAATGAAGTTTTACTTCAGACATCTCATGCGAAAAATCCTGTAAGACTGCTTTTTGGCGGTGATTTTGAATGTGAAGGCGAAAAATTTGATTCAATTGTAGAAAAATTGATAAAGGCAGGGGAATTCATGGATGTTGAAGAACCTCTGGTTCGTGTGCATAATACTTTAGAACTTATTTGCGAACAAAAATTGTAATGAAAAAAACTTATTATAAGTTAGTTTCTAAACTTACCGGTCTAAAATCCGGCATAAATAAATTTGATTTCAATCAATTTCGGATAAAACTCAGAGATGATCATCTGGATTTGCCTTTTCCGTCATTGCATAAATTAAATCCCAATTATGTTTTAATCAGAAACCTATCGTTTCAAATTGAAGTCAGTATAAATAAAATTTTAGATTTTAAATCTCTATTAAAATTTAAAGTTATAAATTGCAATTATTCCGTAGTCTTTAGAGATTACCCTCTGGGTTTTTTCGCAAAATTAATGGATTTAGATAAACCGAAGCTTGTTCTTAAGTTACCTCCAAAGGTTAAATCAATAAATAGTCCAGACATTAACCTGTTTCATAAGATCAGAATTAATGAAGAAATAGTAAAAATTCGTCCTTATATTAGACAAACAGGAAGAAAAAGACTGCTTAAAGTTAGTATAATTAAAACACCACTAAATAAAAATTATTTTTCTAAAGAACAAATGAGGGTTTTGAGGGAAAAGACCGCTCAACAAAATAAAACAGGTTGGAGCAATGTAAAAATATTTGAAATTTACGATAAATTTTATCCTAATTTTTATTCAAATATAAAGCAAATTTCAGGCAGTAAGAATCTGGAATGTAAATTCAGTTCTTTTGGATATGATGTAAATCCTGCAAAAACTTATTATCTTGCAATAGGTCAAAAACAGGATACAGGACAATCAATAAGAGCGATTGTCGATCCGGCGGATATCAAAAAAGTTAATAATAATTAAAATACTTATAAACACCAG
Organism: uncultured Gammaproteobacteria bacterium; assembly: GCA_964478475.1. Lineage (GTDB taxonomy): Bacteria > Cyanobacteriota > Vampirovibrionia > Gastranaerophilales > UBA9971 > CAYZIV01. Next base: position 3,151 of record CAYZIV010000038.1, read on the forward strand.
ATAAATAGGGGGAGTTTTATGAAATTTAGAATTCTCATAATTTGTTTTATAACTTTTTTTTGTATTTTAAATTCAGTTTCAGTGAGGGCGGAAGACGGAATTGATGATAACAATACCTGGTTGAACTGCATTTTTCCATCGGAAAATTTTAGAGGGGTCGGGAAAAATGGGTTTATTAACGTAAATTATGGAAATACTGAAATAAGTTATCCTGCAGTTGATGATCTGGAGAAAAGAATTTTAGGCAATGTATACTCGCATCAAAATATTTATGCAAGATTAGACAGGCTTGAAAAAACTGTATTTGGAAATGTCATAAATGCTTCTCTTAGTGAAAGAGTTGATAAATTAAAGGAAGTAGCTCCCGGGAGTTATGCAAAAAATGATAGTAATTCTAATATTACATTAGATCAAAGTTATCAGGAAAACGATGATTACGGTTATAATTCGACAGGATATTATTCCAGTCTTTTATATGATCTTGAAAAAGAATATTTGGGAACAGTTTATGTTTCTGAGCCTAACAAAACGAGAATAACCAGATTAGAAAACGTTCTTTTTTCCCAACCTGCCGAAGGTTATTCAGAAGAAGAGAGAATTCAAAGACTTTTTGCTTATGCAGAATCTCAAAAATCTTCTTCTGAAGATGATTATTATGGTGACTTAGGACAATTAAGTCAGTATAATAATGTAATGAAAGGAGCGCAGGTCTTATCAATTTTATTTATGATACTTCAGTTTTTTCTCTAAATCCTGCAATATTATGTTTTAAATGAATGAAATTTTTATTCTTTTTTTTAGGATAACTATAACAATATGTATAGTCAGTTTTATTTTTATTCCGTTTTTTGTGCAAAACAGTCTTTATCATCCCTCAAACCGTAGTTTTTCTGTGGATTTAGATTATCAAGATATTTTTATTCAAACAGAAGACGGGATCAGTATAAATGCCTGGTATTCCGCTCCAACAATGAATAATACGACAGTAATATTTTGTCATGGTAACGGAGGAAACCTTACATATTATGAGGAATTAGTTAAAATTCTTCAAAATGAAGGATATGGAGTTTTGGCCATTGATTATAGGGGATATGGAAAAAGTGAAGGCAAACCGCATGAAGAAGGCCTGTATAAAGATTTAAGGGCTGCTGTTCATTATCTTAAACAAGAAAAAAATATAACTGAAGAAAATATAGTTTTATGGGGACTTTCTCTTGGCGGAGCTGTTGTTTCTCAAATTGCCTCCGAAAACGGTAATTTTAAAGGAGTTATTCTCCAGAGCACTTTTACAAATGTTGAAGACATGACCAGTTATGTTCTGCACAGTTCCTTGTTAGGAATTAAATCTAATTATAAAAGTTTTTTTACGCACAATTTAATAAAATTAATTCCTGTTATTCAAAAATTTGATACAGGAGCTAAAGTTCCATTGATTAAATCCCCGTTATTAATAGCGCATGCTGTTCCTGACAATGTTGTTCCGGTAGTAATGTCAAAAGAACTCGGAAAATTAAACAGTAAAGCCGGCTTGTTTATTTCAAAAGAAGGTTCTCACAATGAATACAGCTGGTTTTACCCGAAACTGACCGAGTTTTTAAGCGAACTGGAAGCTGTTGAAGCAACAACTGTCAAATAAGCTGTTTAAAATATTAGACGTTTGAAGTAAAGCTCTGATCATCATCTTCAATACTTGAGATGTCAACTTCTTCAATCTCTTCATCCTGATAATCGAGAGTGCTGTCTAATTCAATATTAGTAATATCTTCTTCCAGCATTTCGATTTCTTTTTTGCTAAATTCTTTTACTCTGCCATCTTCGAGTTTTACAACAACAGTAGCGTGGAGGAAATGCAGCGCGGCAACTTTTCCCAGGCCTTCTTGCGTCATAACGCCGCTGCCGACAGGAGGCATTCCAATTGCTGCATCAATATAATTTGAATATTCATAATTTAAACAACATAATAGTCTTCCGCAGGTGCCGGAAATTTTACTTGGATTTACTGGCATTCCCTGGTCTTTGACAAGTTTAATATTTATTGATGCAAATTCTTTTAAAAATGAAGAACAACAAAACTGTCTTCCGCATATACCCAATCCTTCAATGATAGATGTTTCATCCCTGACTCCAATATGACGAAGGTCAATCCTAACACGCCTGAACACCTGAGTGAGATCCTTTAGAAGTTCTCTGAAGTCTATGCGGTGCGAAGCGGTATAATAAAAAGTAAGTTTTTTTTCGTCAAAAGTGTATTTACAGTCAACCAGCCGCATAGAAAGATCGTTTTTTTTGATCAGTTCTTCACATTTATGGAAAGCAACATTTTCTTTTCGTTTAATTTCTTCTGTTCTTGTTTTATCAACCTCTGTCATCACCCTAATAAAAGAAAGCGGCTCGGGCAATTTTTCTTTCCATTTTTCCATGACACAAGATGGTATTCTTAATATTTTAGCTGTTTCCTGACCTTTTTCAGTTAAAACAATTACTGATTCACCGTGTTTAACCTTTGTGTTTTCCGGAATATTTACGGGATGCAGCCTGTTTTTTAGTAATCTAACGCCATATTTATACATATTTATATGTTTTCTCCAGATAAAATTTTATGTTTAGCTTTAAAATAATTACTTTCCGCTCTTATTATAATATCATTATACGCTAACAAAGAAGTATTAAAAAGTGAATATTGCTATAAATAAAAGTTAGTCCGATTATTTTATTTTTGATATAATTCATGAAATTAATATTAATAAAAAGGAGGTTATGTATATATGTTTGGAAATTTTTGGAACAAAAAAGTTTTTATCCCATTAGCGATAGTTCTGCTGTTAGCAGGTTTTAGCGCTGTTGCGATAGAAAATCCTATTACTAAAGTTAGAAATCTTTTTTCAAAAGAAACACAAATAGCTGATACTGAAATTTCACAGGATTTGGCCGAAGCCATGAAGACTTCTATAAGCAAGGTTTATGGTGAAGATCAGGTGGATGTTATTTATCCTAAAATAGTAAAATTAATCGATACAGCAAAGAAAAACAGACCTTTAAAATTGTTTAATGATGATCTGGAAAGAGATTCAGACTGGTATAAAGACGAAATTATATACATGTATTATGTTGATCTGTTTGGAGTAAAGGATGCAAATTCTAAAGGCACTTTCAAAAACAGTGTTGAAATGCTTGATTATCTTGAAGATTTAGGAGTAACAACAATTTTTATGCTTCCTTTCATCGACTCTCCAATGGGAGATGCCGGATTTGATATAAGAGATTATAAAGAAGTAAGAGAAGACCTCGGCGGAATGAGAGAATTCAGGGAATT
>CAYZIV010000038.1:6563-8686 GCA_964478475.1 uncultured Gammaproteobacteria bacterium
GAGATTATAAAGAAGTAAGAGAAGACCTCGGCGGAATGAGAGAATTCAGGGAATTCCTCGCAGAAGCAAGAAAAAGAGGTTTTAACATTAAAGCTGATATAATTTTAAACCATATTTCCGACGAACATGAATGGTTTAAGGCAGTTTTAGATGGTGATGAAGAAAAACTTAATTATTTTGTCAGTGAGACAGAAATTCCTAAACATACTAGATACCGTGATGAAAATGTTGGTATCGTAGTAAAATACGAACATGACAATGGTTTAGTTTCTAAGAGAAGACTTATTTTCCCTGAAATAGCCGAACATCATTACAGAAGAGTCAATATTAACGGAGAGGACCGTTATTTTTATCATACATTTTATCCTTTCCAGCTTGATATAAATTGGGAGAATCCAGAAGTTCTCTACTATATGTTAGATGTTCTTTCATTTTGGGCGAATATAGGCGTTGATATTTTCAGACTCGATGCAATTCCATATTTGTTTAAAGAAGAAGGAACAAGCGCAGAGAATTTAGATAAAACTCATGAAGTTATAAAACTTGCAAGTGCTTTCATGCAGGCAATTTCACCAAGATCTGCTCTTCAGGCAGAAGCTTGTATGTGGCCTGAGGATATTCTTCCGTACTTTGGAGACGAAAGAACAATAAAGCAAAACGTTTTATACAACAAGGCAAAAGAGTTAACCAGAACTGATGAAGTTCAAATTGCATACCATTTCCCTTATATGCCAGCAATATGGGCTTCAATGGTAACAAATGATAATTCGCATTTCTGGAAAGCTCATGAAATCACTCCGGAGATCCCGGAAACAACAGCCTGGGCGGTATTTTTGAGAGTTCATGACGAATTGACTCTTGAAATGGTTGATCCTGAGACAAGAGCTATCATTTATGACAATCTGGTTGAAAATGGAGCAGAATTCAGAGAAGGATTCGGAGTTAGCGGAAGAATGGCTAATTTCCTGGAAAACAATCCTGACAGAATTGGGCTGGCATTTTCAATATTATTATCGATGCCCGGTGTTCCTATTATTTACTATGGTGATGAAATAGGAGCTCAAAATAACTGGAGATATGCAAAAGCTTCAGAAGAATACAGGAAAGAAATGGCAAAAAACAGAGAAGCTGACCTTGCCAGAGGATTCTTTGACAGCAGAGATATTAATAGAGGACCTATAACAAAAGACACTTTTTACAAAGCAATGAATGATGAAGAATCCTTTAGCGGTAAAATTCATAAAATTGTAAGAAACTTAATTCACTTAAGAAATGATAATGATGTCATCAGAAGAGGTGATTTTACAAAACTTGAAACTTCACATAATGAGATATTTACTTATCTTAGAACATATGATTCTGATGAAGTGATTGTAATAAACAATCTCTCAGGAGACGATGTTGTATCAGATATTAAAGTGCCTGCAAATACAGCAGCAAAAATTGAAAAAGCAGGTTTTTTGACAAATCTTATAGCTGATGAAGAAGTTAATGTGGAAAAAATCTCATCAGACACATATAGATTTAGTCTCCAGCCTTACCAGGCAATGTGGATAAGCTTAAAGTAAGTTTTTATCACTATATAAAGAAAAGAGGTTGCTATATAGGCAACCTCTTTTTTGTTATTTCCAGATGATTTTTTTCAAAAGTTCCCACCCAGCCCGCCCCAGATGTACGTTTAATGGACTGCAGTCAAAGCCTGCTAGTCCATTAAACATTTTTTATAATATTTTTGAAAAAAATTTAACTGAAAAGTTTATCTAAAAAGATGAAGAAAAACATTCCGAGGCTTATATAAGCATTTACATTAAAAAAAGCGTTATTTAATTTAGAGAGGTTATTTTCTTTTAATAAAGAATGTTCATATATAAGCAAAAGCGACATTAAGGATAAGCCTGCCCAGTAAAACAGGCCTGTTTCCAGCATAAAACCCAGGATAAGAAGAAAAAAGGCAGTAATAAGGTGAAATAAGCGTGAGAGCAGCAGGCTTTTTTTAATGCCGAGCCAAACAGGGATGCTAAAGAGGTTATTTTCTTTATCAAAATGGATATCTTGCAGAGAGTAGATGATATCAAAACCCGCGACCCATAAGGTAATAGCGAACCCCCAGAGTATGACAGGAA
>CAYZIV010000039.1:0-1305 GCA_964478475.1 uncultured Gammaproteobacteria bacterium
TTCAGGACCTTTTTCAAAAATTGCAATTTTCCAATCAGGTCTTAATTTTGTTATTTCAAGAGCAGAAAAAATTCCCGCCGGACCGGCACCGATTATCGCAACATCATACACTATTTAATTCCTCTTCACACCATATTGTTTAAAACTCAACCAAAAAAGCAATTCGGTTATCAATTTAGACTATAATTGAACTTTAGCTTCAATCACTTCCCTGCTGCTTTCTTGAGTTACTATAAAAGCTTCCAATTAACTTTAGCATGAATAAATTTATCTCTCCAATAAAGCAAATTATTCAATTAAAATAATTAAAAATTATGCTGAAAGCGCATTTATTATAGGTTGACTGAGTTCAAAAATTTCTTTCCTTAGAGCTTCAGGATCCTGAATTTCATAATCAAAAGAATCCATAATTTCAGGACTAAATACAGGATATTTTAATTGTTCCTGGGTAATTCTATTGGCTACATAAACAATGCTGGAAAAAACTTTTTCATCTGATGCAAGAGGATTATGATGATGCTCAGCAGTTATGCCTATTACCAGAGGCAATTTCCACTTTTCAACCAATGCTTTACCCATTTCCGTATGAGTAAACCCATAAAAAGCTCTTTCCGCATCAAGCACATTAGCTCCGATGCTGACTAATTTTTCTATTTCAGGATAAGCGTCTTTATTGTAAATCTGCATAACGGTTTTTCCTATATCATGCAACAATCCCATAATAAAAACTTCATCAGGGTCGCCATAACCAAGACTTTTTCCTAAATACTGAGCCCCTATTGCGCATCTTATAGAATGATTCCATAAAGTTTTTCCGGAATAAGACATCATCATGGGCTTTACAGCCACACTTAAAATTAAACTTTTAATTTTATTAAACCCAAGAATCGCCATTGCTTGATTTATTGACGTTATTTGCGATGGAAATCCATAATAAGCAGAATTTACTAGTTTTAAAATTTGAGTTGTCATTGAAATATCTTTAGAAATAATATTAGAAAGCTGTTGAATATTAGCTTTTGGATCATCTAATAAATTAAGTGCCTGAGCAACAACTGTAGGCATTGACGGCAGTTCCGGAAGCGTTTCTATTATTTCAGCTATTTTATGATTGTCATTCATTATAGTTTAATTAAACCTGTTTATTTGGTGAAGGTATAAATAGTATACCTTTTTATTGAGTATTCTAAACACTATTTTAAAATAAAAATAGACTTATATAAAAACATAATATCTTGAAAATGAAACTTTTTATTACATTATCCCTATATCAATATTATTATATCAATCAATTATATTTTAAAA
>CAYZIV010000039.1:1405-8636 GCA_964478475.1 uncultured Gammaproteobacteria bacterium
AAAAAAAAGATATCTGAATACTTCAAAAATACCTCTATCAGGGTTTACTTTGGCAGAAATGTTAATAACTCTTGCTGTAATCGGCATTGTGGCTGCTTTAACAATACCAATTATGTTAACAAAGATTCATGATAAAAAATATCATGTTCAACTAACCAAAAGTTTTGCAGAGTTAGATCAAGCCTTAAAAATGATAGAAGTAGAAGGAAATTCACTTCATATTGGAGATGGAGATAGTGAAGGCTTGAGAGATCAGTTTGCTGATAAAATGAGAATCTTGAAAACAGACATGATGTCCGAGTTTTATTCATCTATGGAATATAGATTTTATAAATCAACTTCAACAGGCAATCTTGTTGATTTACCGGCTTTAGTTTTAAGTAATGGTAATGTTATAAGATTTCAATCTTATTCAATGCCAACTGAAGGATTAAATGCACTGGCATATATATGTTTGATTATAGGCAGCCCTGGGGATGATAATCTTATAATGGGAGTTAATCTTTATTATTTTTTAAAATTCCTATTTAATTAAAATCGCTAAAGTTGTTGATTTATTGTTATAAGATGATTTGAGTTATTTAACTTATTTAAATAAATTTTTATCAAAAAAAAATAATTAGCGGCCTGGAATTAATAAATAGAATTATTTAAAATTCCGGTTAATTGACCGCAAGAAGCAGCAATATCAGCACCTCTTTCCAACCTTACTGTCACTTTTTTATTTACTTTTTCCAAAGTTTCCCTGAATTTATTGACTCTTTCTATTGAAGGTTTTTTAAAATCACAACCCTCAACAGGATTGAACGGAATAAGATTAACATTATATTTTAAACCTTTTAAAAGAGCATTTAACTTTTCAGCTTGCTCAATACTGTCGTTTATTCCGGCAATTAAAACATATTCTATGGTCACTCTTTTGCCCGTTTTAGAAATAAAAAACTTTAGCGCTTCTATAAGTTCTTCAATATGATATTTTTCTTCTATAGGGATCAGTTTTTTTCTTAATTCATGATCAGGAGCGTGAAGGGAAACAGCGAGTATTAACTGGCGATTAAGCTCTGTGAGTTTATATATATTAGGAATAATTCCGCTGGTAGAAACAGTTATCCGCCTCATTCCTATTTCAAGTTCAGTATTAATTATTTGTATTGCTTTCGTAGTTTCTTCATAGTTTAAAAGAGGTTCTCCCTGCCCCATAAATACAAGATTAGTAACAGTTAGCACGGTGTCTTTTTGAATAATGAGAACTTGTTCGACCATTTCTCTTGCAGTTAAGTTTCGTGTGAATCCTTTTTTGCCTGTTGCACAAAAAGCACAGCCTACGGTACAGCCAATTTGTGTGCTAATACATGCTGTGAGGTTCGGTCTTTTTTCATAACTCATTAAGACAGTTTCTACCAGACCGCCATCAGGGTACCTGAGTAAATATTTAATTGTTCCATCCTTGCTTATGAGTTTTTGTTCAATTTCTGTATTTGTTATAACTGCAGTTTCATTTAATTTTCTTCGGAAATCTTTTGATAAGTTAGTCATTTGGTCAAAATCAACAACAGGCTTTTTGTAAAGCCATTGTTGAAGCTGCTTTGCTCTAAATTTAGGTTCGTTATTTTTTAATATAAATTCTTCAAGTTCACTATGAGTTAATCCGGCAAGAACCTTTTTAGCTGTTTTTAATGTTTTATTTTGCACTGACTTGTTTTTTTCCTATTAAATTTTCTTTTCCGAAAGCAGGGATAAGCTTCTTTTTGCCCGCTGGTGATCAGGATCAACATTAAGAGCTTTTTCATATTGTGTTTTAGCTTCATCATATTTGGTTTGTTGTTCGTATACATTTGCTAAATTACAATAAGCATTTGGATTTTCAGGATCAAGTTCAATCGCTTTAGAAAATTCTGCTTCTGCTTGCGGATAAAAACCGGCTTTTTCCAGAATAAATCCTAATGATTCTCTTAATAAATAATTATTCGGATTTTTTTTAATAGCATCATAATATAAATCAATAGCTGCGTTAATTTGATCCATTTCCTCATAAGCCTGTCCTATGCTTAATAAAAACTTAGGATCAGATCCGGAATATTCTAAAGCTTTATCAAAATGAAAAATAGCAGCATCATAATTTTTAATTGCGTGATTGGTTCTTCCTAAATTTAAATAAATATCAGGGTTTGTGGAATCATATTGGATTGCTTCAACAAATTTGTCCAAAGCAGATTGAAAATTTTCTTTTTTAAAAAACTCTTTTCCCCATAAACATAAAATTGAACTTATTTCATTTTTATATTGCTCTATTCTTTTATTACTAATGTTTTCAGTAATTAAATCCTTATAACAACTCAATGCATCTTCATATTTACCAGAATTTTTACATGCAACACCGAGAAATTCTTTTGCAGATAACAAATCAGGCGTTTCTGCTAAGAGTTTTCTGCATAATGTAATAGCTTTTTCATGTTGTTCCGACATAATATATATTTCAACTAATCTTAATAAAGATTTGGGCTTAACTTCAATCCCTTTTTCCAGCATAATTCCATATATTTTCGAGGCTTTATCATATTTTTTAGTTTTTACATAGATTTCAGAAAGTTCTTTATATGCAAATTCAGCGCTGTCGTCAATATCTATTATTCTTTTATAAACAAGAGCCGCGCTTGCAAAATCATCTAAACAATCATGACACTTTGCGATCCTCTTTAAAATGTTTGGACACGGGCCATCTATCTTAATTATTTCTTCATATTCATGAATAGCCCGTTTGTAATCTTCCTGCATGAAAAATAAGTCCGCAAGATTTCTTTTTACTTCAGTGTCATAAAGGTTTTGAGATAAAACCACGCGATATTCTTTAATTGCCATATCAATGCGATTTGTCCTGGCATAAATATCAGCAATTTTAATTCTTACATCAGAATTTTCTGGTGAATTGCTTAAAATTTGAAGATATCCCTCCAGGGCTTTATCATAACTTCCTGAAACAGCATAGCAATCCGAAAATTTTTCAAGAGCTTCTTTATGTTCCGGATCAATTTTTAATACTTGCTTTAAATGCTTATGGGCTTTGGATGGAAGCCTTTTTTCAAAATAATAGTCTGCAATAAGCAACCTTACAATAATTTTATTAGGATTTTTAGAAAGATAACTCTCTAAAATTTTAATAGCTTTGCTTAATTGACCAAGTTCATAAAAATTTTCAGCTTTTTCTATTGCTATTTGAGGATCCATGCCTTTTGAAAAAGAATTTTTTCCTGATACAGCACTATCTGTTACAAAATTTTTATATAAGACGGAAAATATTACTATTAATACAATAATAAATAAAATTATAAAAAATATTTCCGGCATGTAATTTTCCCTTTTTATCTTTTTATAAAATTAAACAAAAATAATAAAAAAATAAATTAAATATATGATTATTATATCTTATTTTATATAACTAGTTTAGTGATATTTATTACTTTTTATCTAATTTTAAAAATAACAAAATAATACTGTTAAAAAATATTAAGCTTAAGATTTCTTTTCAAGCAGGTTTTTAGGTATATTTTAAGTTTCTTACAATAATATTTTCTAATAAAAATAAAATAAAAGTAAATTTTTTTTATTTAGTTGTTTTATGAAAGCAGAACTTATAAATTATAAAAAAATGGAGAAATAAAAATGATTAACAATATTAGTAACAGTCCTTCATTTGGGAACTGGCAAAACATAAATCTTGAACCATTACCTCAGGAATTGGCAAAAGCTCCTCATGTTAATTATAATGGTGATCAAGTTTCTTTATCTAAAGAAAAGTCTAAAAAAGGGACTTCTTTTGCCGGTAAGATAATAAGAACAGGAGCACGTATTGGAGCTTTATACATTGCTGCAAAGAAAGGAATGAAAATAAATCCTAAGGGAGCTTCTAAATTTAAACAAGCTATACAATCTGCAAGCACTAAATATGTAAAAGGCATAGACAAAGGAGTTAATTTCGTTAAAACTCAAGCAATAGCTCTTAAAAACAAAATTTCTGGTTCAAAATAAATTAAAACGCTAAAATAGAGAGAGCGGTAAAATAAATCAAATGTTTCAAGCATTTGATTTATTTTTATTTAAATTTAATTTAAAACTCCTGTTATAATTAATTTAAATAAAAATAAAAAACAATCGAAATGATTTCAATAAAAATAAGAAAAATGCAGGAAAAAGATATAGATCAGATTATGGAAATAGAATCTGTATCATTTGGCAGTTTTTATTGGACACCGGAAGCTTTTAAGGCAGAAATCAAAAACCCGGCGGGGAATTATTTTGTAGCAGAAGATAGAAATGGTGACATAAAAGGATATTGCGGTTTCTGGACTATATTAGATGAAGCTCATATCACTACTATTGCAGTTCAGCCCGGTTTTAGAAAACATGGACTTGGCGAAAAACTTCTACAAAAGATGATTGAAACAGGTTATGAAAATAACGTAAAATGGTTTACACTTGAAGTTAGAATCAGTAATATTACTGCTCAAAATTTATACTATAAGTATAATTTTAAAAGTCTGGGCCTGAGGAGAAAATATTATCAAAACAACGATGAAGATGCTATGATTATGTGGACAGAAAACATTTGGGATAATTCTTTCAGAAATCATTTTGATAAATTAAGACAAGATCTTGAGCAGAGGATAAAAACTTAGTATACAATGAAAAACATTGTAAAAAGATTTCATTTTGGCAGACAACTGGAAACTTTTCCAAAATTTAGACTTGGAAGTTTTCTTATAGCTGTATTTTGTGCTTTTTTGATTGTGATAGCAACATTTACTCCGATTCCTCTTGTAATTCTTGCTATTCCCGGAGAGGCTTTTTCAAATACTGCCGAATTTTTTGCAAATTTATCTTCACTAGATCAAATAACCAGGGTTTTAAATTATATTCCGCAAATTCCTGTAGTTATATTTATAGCATCAATGTTGGGAGCTAAAATAGGGCTGTTTTCAATAATTTTGTATATAAGCTGTGGGCTTGCGGGGTTTCCTGTTTTTGCTTCAGGAGGCGGATTGAGTTATATTTCAAGGCTTGGTTTTGGTTACATACTTGGTTTTTTAACAGGAACATTTATCACCGGAAAGCTTTTGTCAATTGATATAAATAGAAAAAGCCTTATTAAAGCTGCTATTTTAGGAGTTATTGCTGTTCATTTAACAGGCATAATCTATCTTAGCGTATTGCTCCTTTTTCAACAGGAATCTATTTTTGTAATTTTTGGCTGGATATGGCAATTGAGCGGTATTCAAATAATATATGATTTAATACTCAGCATAGTGGCTATTTTCCTGGGAAGATTTGCGCGAAAAGCCCTATGGCTTGCACTTGATTAATTTTCAATTACTCCATAATCAATAGTCTTAACTTTATAACTTTCCCATTCAGTTGATAAGTTGTTAAAATCAATTTCTTCTTCATAAATTCCGAAAACCGAAGATCCGCTTCCTGACATAAGAACATTTCCGCATCCGCATTTAAGCAAATATTGTTTTATTTTTTCGATTTCCGGATAAATTGGAATAACTGCTTTTTCAAGGTCGTTATTAAGTAAAGAAGTTATTTTATCTGGCTTATTGTTTATAATAGCTTGCTTTAGTTCTTCAAAAACTTTTTTTTGCGGTTTTTGCTTGAGTTCTGAGTATTTAATGTAAGCTTCCTTTGCTGATATAGATATATTAGATGGTTTAATTATTAAAATTTTCAATTCAGGGGTCAATATACGCTGGATTTTCTCTCCCCGTGAGGTAGTAATGCAAGTTCCGCCTTCCAGGCAAAAATTAACATCGGAACCAAGGGAAGCTGCGATTGAATGCAATTGTTTATTGCTCAGCGGATTATTATACATTTTATTTAACCCGAATAAAGCTCCTGCTGCATTGGAGCTTCCGCCCGCTAGTCCTGCTGATGTAGGAATATTCTTTTCTATATAAATATTTATTTTTTGATTTTTAATATTAGACTGGCTTAAAAACATTTTTGCTGCTCTATAGCAAATGTTATCTTCATTATAGGGAATAGACTTGCTGTTTCCATTTATTTCAATTTTTTCTTCCTGATTTTTTCCTGTTGATATGGTTAAAAAATCATAAAGACTGACAGCCTGCATTATGCTTTGAATTTCATGGAACCCATCCTGTCTTTTTCCCAATATTTCCAGGGTCAAGTTTATTTTTGCAGGGGTTTTTACTTGAATTTTTTTCATAATTAAATATTTTCATTCAGAATTAAATTAATTATAGAGCACTACTTATAATAAGACATTAATATAAATCGAATCAAAGATTCTTTTAAAATGCCTGTTTTTAGCAAATTGGTTTTTGGATTAATAAATGTTGGAAATTTTAGTTCTTATATTAGCTTTATAATTAAGATTATTTGAAATATTCGAGATAATCGGACGAAATTTTCCATTTTTATCAAGAGGAATCCGATCAAAATATTCAAAATTTATTTTTAATGAATTTGTATCCATTAATTCACAGAGCAATCTTCTTAAATTATGTTCATTATCATCTGATAAAGGTTCATTTGCGGATATTTTAACAGTGATATTTAATAAATCTTTTTGAATGACCTGAAATTGTTTTATTCCTGAGGTGATAGCAGAAATATATGAAACAACTGCTAATCCTGATACTAATTTCCCGCTGTTTGATAAAAGGTTATCAATTATTTGTCCTGCTCTAAGCTTAATAGCGGGATAAGGAAGTCCGCATTCGCAATTATTTTCTGTAAATTCAGCTATATCTCCGGTATTATATCTTAAAATAGGCATTCCATAGATAAATAACGGAGTGCAAATAAGCTCTCCTGAATCTGAAATTTCTACAAAATTTTCATCAATATTTAAATGCATGTTTCCATTTGGACATTCATGTGCTATGCAGGGAATTTCAGTATAACCATATTCATCATAAACAGGCGTTTGAAAGGCCCTGGAAATTAATGTTCTCTGTGTTAAAGGTTCTGCCGTAGAAAATATTCCTTTTATTCCCTTTAAATTTATATTTTCATTAATTAAAAAAACAGCAAACTCCTCAAGCAGAGAAGGATAACCATATAAATAATTCGGTTTAATTTTTTGAATCTGTTTTATCCATGCATTGATGCTTTTAGGGCAAATGTTTTTTGTATTGGCAATATTTTTTTTATTAAATGAAAAAACTCTATCTATAAGTGAATTATTAAATTTTTGATCAGTGATTAA
>CAYZIV010000040.1:0-2849 GCA_964478475.1 uncultured Gammaproteobacteria bacterium
TAGGTTTATATTAACCAATTATTGAGATTAAATACTTTCATAAAAATTTTGCATAAGCATGGCATCATCTTCAATGTTAGGACTTTCACAAATAACAACTCCTTTTACATCAAAAGATTTAAATGCTTTCAAAAGATTTTTATAATCAAGGTCTGATTCTTCAAGATTAAGGTGTTTTTTTTCTCCTTTAAGACCGTATTCTATTCCTGCAATATGGGCATGAAAATTTTTCAGGGCAAATTCACCAAGTTCATTGCCGATTTTTTCAAATACCTGGCAGAACTTATCATAAGAATTCCAGTTACCGGAACTTCTTGCATGAAGATGAGCAAAATCTATACAAGGTAATACCATTTCCAATTCTTTTGAAAGACAAATTATTTCATCAAGATCGCCCCATTGAGTTGCTTTGCCGGTAATTTCCGGACGCAACCAAATTTCAATTTCTTCAGATCTTAATGTTTTAATTATATTTTCCATTGAAGATTTTATAATGTTATAAACTTCTTTTTTATCCTGTCCCATATAGAATCCGGCATGAAAAGTTATGCTATATCCGCCGCAATTAGAGCATACTCTTGCTGTGTCCAAAATTCTTTTTATACTGGCTTGATGTTTATCTATTTCCAAGGAGCTTAAGTTTATATAAAAAGGAGCATGAGCTGTTATTACCAGTCCTAATTTTTGCGCAAGATCTCTGACAAGTTCCTGAGTTTTGGGATTCATAGTTACGCCCCGCACAAATTCAAGTTCCATTCCTCCTAAATTCATGTCCACCAGGTCGAGAAATGCTTTATCATAAGTCCGGGGCTTTGTTTTAACCGGAATACCGGCTGTACAGAATAAAAGTTTATCCATCATCAATCTCTAAGCTTTTTATTAAACACAATATTATTCTACCTTCAAAATAATATTTTACTTTTTTTTCTCATCATTAACTATAGCGCCGTCAACAATTTCAATAATTCTATCAGTTTTTTCGGCAAAAACCCTTTCATGAGTTACTATTACAAAAGTCATTCCTTCTTCTATATTAATTTTCCTGAATAGATTATAAATATCATTGCTTGTTTTTTGATCAAGAGCACCTGTCGGCTCATCGGCAAAAATTACAGAAGGGTTATTCATCAGTGCTCTTCCTATGGCCACACGTTGATTTTGCCCACCTGAAAGATGAGCAGGCTTGCTATAAAATTTATCACTCAAGCCCACTGAATCAAGTATTTCTTTCGCTCTGTTTTCTTGAGTTTTTCCGCTTTTACCTGAAATATACGATGGCATAAGAACATTTTCCAATGCATTAAATTCCGGAAGCAGAAGATGCGCCTGAAAAATAAATCCGATTTCTTTATTTCTAAATATAGCTTTTTGAGATTCAGTCCACTTCAAAGTTTTTTCTCCAATATAATACAATTCTCCTGATGTGGGCTTATCGAGTAATCCTAAAACATTCATCATTGTGCTTTTTCCTGACCCGCTAGGACCCATTATAGATAAAAATTCACCTTTGCAAATTACCAGGTTAATATCTCTAAGAGCATGTACAGGCTGGGCTCCAGGATAAATTTTATTTATACTCTCTAATTTTAAAAGGATTTTTTCTGAACTGTTATCCATTAATAGCCTCCACGGGATTAAGTCTTGCAGCTTGATAAGCAGGAATAACACTTGCTAAAATACTTGTAAATAAAGCGTAAAAAAACGCTAATACAGCGTATTCAACACTAATTTTAAATTCCGGAATAGTTGTTGTGAAAAAAGTTTCATCTCCGGCTTCTATTATGCCTGCATACCATTTAATAAGAATTAAAGCCCCTATTAAACCAATTATATATGCGATTAAACTTAAAGATACAGCTTGTATAACAAAAATGGACATTATAGATTGATTTTTTGCGCCCATTGACTTTAAAATACCTATTTCTTTTGCTTTAGAAGCTATTAACATTATAAAAACGCTGGTTATGCTTGACGCAGCTGAAAATATAATCAAAAAATTAATAAAAGTAATTATTAATCTAAACCTGCTTATTTGATCGAGAATTTGCTGGTTTTCGTCCATCCAGTTAGTAACATCCAGTCCTGTTCTCTGACGCAGTTGTTCAGAAACATTTCTTGCTTCATAAATGTCTTTTATCCTTACACCAACTCCATTTACATCATTTTCTAAATTAAATATCTGTTGACCCGATTTCAGGCTCACATAAACTTGATATTCATCTTTAGCTCTTAAGCCGGTCAAAAAAATTCCGGCTATTCTTAAACTTTTTGATGTCCCGCGGGGTCCTGTAACAGTAACTCTGTCCCCTAATCCAACATTCAGCTTTTCAGCAAGGATAACACCTAATACTATGTCATTTATACTAAGATCCCTTATTCTGCCTTTTATCATATACTGTTCAATATCAATTACTTTTAATTCAAGTTCGGAAATTATTCCTTTAATATTTGAACCTCTTTCTTCCGCTCCTTTGATTATAAACCCTTGTTCATCAACAAAAGGCGCTATTGCTATTATTTCTTTAACATCTTTAATTTTATTTATAACTTCCTTATAAGACTTTATGTTTCTCTTTCTGGTTTGAACCTGATCTTTTAATAAAAATTTCTTATCCGGAAAAAACTTATCAAACAGGACTTTATTCCGCTCAAAAGTATCTAGTTCTTTTTTTATAATTATGTTTGGTTCGCTTGATACTGATTTATCTATTAAATCTCTGAAAAATGAAAGGTTAATTGATGGAATCCATATAATAAGCGAAACACCAATACTTATTGCCGTGGTAATAATTATTGATTGTTTAAGGTTTGATGAAACATACCTCAAAGCTATCAAAAGTTCATAAAAT
>CAYZIV010000040.1:2949-8626 GCA_964478475.1 uncultured Gammaproteobacteria bacterium
AAGTTCATTTTCCTCAACATCAACTGATAGATAAATATCTTCAGGCACAACCAGCCTAAATAACGGCTTTTCAGGAGAAGCAATATCTCCTGTGCTGACATATTTATCAGTTATAAAACCTGACATCGGCGCTTTTATAACATAACTTTCCAAATCTCCAACCGCGGCTGAAAGATCGCCCTGTGCTTCTAAAACTCTGCCTTTTGCAGATTCTATTTCTTCTTTTTTTATTTTTTCAATCGTTAGACTTAAATTTTCTCTCATTTGCTCAAGTTGTGATTCAACTGCTTTTATTTCTCTTCTTGACTGCTCAATTAATTCTTCAAGTTCTTCTTTTTTAAGAGTTTTTTCTTCAAGCTCCCGAAGGCTTACTGCCCCTTCTTGATGAAGTTTTCTATACCTCTTTTCATTGGAAATGGCATCTTTTAATTGAACTCCGATTTTTCTCTCTTCTCTTTTTAGAGAATTAATTTTTTCAATACTCTCTGTAATTTTTGCCTTCGCAATTTCAATTTCTTGTTCGCGAGGTTCTGTTTTAAGATCTTCAAGATCAGCTCTTGCTGATTCTAATTTTCCTCGAGCCGCTTTTACCCTGCCTTGTGCTGCTTCTCTTTCTAAATATGCAAGTATTTGACCTTCTTTTACAAAATCTCCTGATTTTACATATATTTGTTCTATTTTTGCCGTAATATCCGTTGTAATTTTGGTATCTTCCGTTGATTCAATATTCCCTGTGACTGTTATGCCCTTAACAGCATCTTGTTTTTTTAGTTTTAAAGCGATACACTCAGTTCCTCCTAAAAATAACCAGCTTAAAAGAAGAATTATCAGGACAAATATAAAAATGGGAATTATTTTCTTTTTTGCATTCATTTATGTTTAAACTAAAAATTAAAAAACTTGATTAGATTGAATATTAGATTCAATCTAATATTCAATAAATTAAAAAAAAATAGCCAAACCGGACAAAAGTTTATCTACATAAAATAGTCGGAATTAAGTTCTATTTTTTAACGTTTCATTGCTTATTCTAAGAAAGGTAATATATAATAGTAAATAAAAAGAGCTGGAGGGTGACTATTGAATAATATTACACTTAGAAAAATCTTTACTATGCTGGTGGAAAAACTTGCACGACTTGAAAATTTTTACAATAAAAATGTAGAATCTCAAGATAAAGTTAATGTGAAATTTATAAATACTTGTCAACAAAGCTTAAAAGAAATTAAACAAGATTTATTCGCTGTATATCCTCTGTTAATAAAAACATATGAATCGAAACCTATTTCTCAAACTGAAACAGAAAAATCTTTGACTGTTTTTAAAAATTGTTTAGATAAATTTTTGGAATTGCATTCTCTTTCAGCTCATTTGCCTTCAAACACTATTGTTTCAGAAACATATATTTTCTTAAGCGAAGTTTTAAAAACAAAAAGCTCTTTTAAGGAATTCGATTCCAGAATAGTATTGCTAACTCAGGATTTTTTAACAAGAAATACCCATAAGTGCTGCACCAATTTACCATATATTTCTGATATGGAAAAAGTTCCCCTAGCCCTTTATCTTCCGGTAGTTCAAAGCTCAAACCCTCTTTATTGGCCTCTTCTGTCTAAAAACGCCTATTCGAATGTTGATGGATTAATAGCCAAAGCAAAAAGTTATTATGATGAGTTAATTGGTAAACAGGTACAAATGCCGGAAGAAAAACGTAAAATTGTTGAAAAACTTGCTTTTCAACTTACATCAGATCTTTTTTCGTTAAAACTCCTTGGACCTGCTCATTACTTTTTGTTTACAGAAATGGGAGTCTTTAGAAGCATTGCAGAAACAAAAATCAGATATCTTCCTACGCTGGCAATAAGAGAACAAATTTTATTTAACGAACTCAAAAATATAAATCTTTCAAATATTATTGAATCTATCCATGAACGGTTTAAAACAATTTCTAAATTATCTAATGAAATGCACTCTGCGCTTGGTTTTAAAGTCGACATTTCAGATATAAAAGATAATTTAAATGAATTTGTAAATAAAATCATTTTAGAAGCTGAGAATATAATTCCAGAGAAAAATTTCTTTAACTGCGATGATTTATGCGTAAGCTTTGTTGGATTTGAAAAGTTAAAAAAAGGAATGTTAATAGCTTCTTCTACTCGGGAAGAATTAGAAAAAATTAAAGACAGTTATAATTTAACAGAATACACTGATAAAATAACCAATATTAAAGAAATTTCTAACACTCCGCAACAAATTATCAATGCAGGCTGGATTTACAATGAATTTATGGGGGATGATATTATGCATAAAATTCTCCAAAATAAAAACTTGGATTACAGCCCCTTTATAGAACATATAAAAAATTTAGACAATTTACTTATTAATTCTGTTGAAAAATCCAGAATTAACGGAATGTTGCTAAACGAGGATTAATTAAAATTGGAAAATACAGATACAAAAACCTGTCCTTTTAATCAGGGAAAATGCACAAAAGAATGCGGGTTATATATAGATCCGGCGGATCTTAATGAATGTGTACGCAATAAACTGGCAAGCATAGGCGTTTTAGAGCGAGACAAAGGAATTTGCGCGCTTAAAAACCTGTCTTTATGCGCAAGCAGATTTTTATACCAGGAAATGTAATTATACATATTAACTGTTTATTTAAGTCGTTTTTATAAGCCGTATAGCTTAAAATGCTTGTTTTTAATTTAATTTTTATTTAATATACAAATAATATTGTAAAAAACAAAGAAGGAAAACTATGATTCTTGTTAACATTGAGACAATTCCCGGAAAAAATATTATTGAATATTACGGGGTGGTATCAGGAAGTTCTGTAAGAGCTAAACATTTGGGAAAAGATTTTTTAGCAGGGTTAAAAAACATTGTAGGCGGAGAAATTAAGGGATACACGGAATTATTAGGTGAATCCCGAAAAGAAGCAACAAATAGAATGATACAACAGGCACAAATGATGGGTGCTAACGCAATTTTAAATGTAAGATATGCCACATCGGCAATTGCTGAGGGAGCTGCCGAACTTTATGTTTATGGAACAGCCGTAAAAGTGGATTAAAACTTTATGGAATTTTTAATAATATTTTTTCTAATAGCAGGTTTACCATTTTTATCTCTTTTATTTTCGTGGGGTGTAGGGACAATTGTTGAAAAAAATCATTACCGATCAATTGTAAAAAGAGAAAAACTTGATATAAGCTTACCTGTAGTGAATGTTAAAAACATTTCTTTGGACAATAGCCAAATTAAAGAATCTAAGATGGTATACGGCAATGCTGTCATATCAATAGACAATTTTAAAAAATTTTTAGCGGGGCTAATTAATATTTTTGGCGGCAGAGTAACAATTTATGAATCCTTGTTAGACAGGGCAAGAAGAGAAGCCATACTTCGAATGAAACAGACGGCAGCTGATTCTGACTTAATTATTAATATAAGAATAGAAACTTCAAATATAGGTCAGACCAGTAAAAATTCTAACAATCAAGGCACGGGTTGTGTGGAAGTACTTGCTTACGGGACAGCTATTACGTATAGATAGATGAAATATAAACCTGTTTATATCGAAGAAAACGTTAATGTGACAAAGGAATCACCTGTTAAAAAGACTTTTGTCTTGTTATCCTGGCTTATGGGGATTGTTATAGGCGCATATTTGTTACTGGGACTCATTTCAGACATTGTAATAACAAACCTTCCTCCTCAATTAGAGCAAAAACTGGGAAATATAGTCCAAATAACCTCCGATAAAATTGAACCTTCAGAAACGGAAACAAAAATTAAATTTTTGTTAGATGAGCTGATAGCGGAACTTCCTGAAAAAGATCAGATTTTTGAATATAAGCTATTATTTATAAAAGAAAACAAGTTTAACGCTTTTGCCGCTCCGGGTAGGATTATCGGAGTTTATGAAGGTTTATATAAAGAAACCACGGAAAAAGAACTGGCATTTGTGCTGGCACATGAGTTGGGGCATCATATCCATAAAGACCCATTAAAAGCAATGAGCAGAAGAATTTTAGCCTCTATTGTCTCTATGGTTATATTTGGAAGTGATAATTTAGTCAATTCTATGATTACAGGGTCTGTTGATCATATGAATTTAAATTTTTCAAGAAACGCAGAGGTTAAGGCAGATTTATTCGCGGCACAACTTATTCATAAAAAATACGGTGATATTTCAGGGGCTGTGGAGTTTATGGAAAAAATCGATAAAAAACAACAACTTAAGCTGCCCAAATTTGTGCATTATTTTTCCACCCATCCTCCTACTGAAGAAAGAAAACGGTTGATAGAAATTTATATAAATAATTTAAATTAATGTTCTTATATTGACTTACAACAGGATTTTGCTTCATATCCAAGTTTTGCAAGGGCTGCCTCTAATGAACCAAGTGCAGTGATTACATCTCGCTCTGAAACAAACCCAAGATGTCCCATGCGGAAAATCTTATCAGCAAGTTTTCCCTGTCCGTTGGCAACAACGATATCATAATCTTTATTTAAAGTTTTGCGAATATCAGGAACTGTAACGCCTTCAGGCGGATAAATTGCTGTAATAACATTACTTGCAATGTTGTCATCTTCTACAAAAAGCTCAAGCCCTAGTGATCTTACGCCTTTTCTCAACTGTGATGCAAGTTTTGCATGTCTGTTATAAATTCCTTCAAGACCCTCTTCTTTCATCATTTTGAGAGTTTCTCTAAGAGCAATAATAAGAGAAACATTTGGGGTATAAGGTGTTGAATTATCTGCAACAGCTTTTTTATAAGCTCCGAAATTAAAATAAAAACTCGGGTTCTTACAATTTTCATAAGCAGACCAGGCTTTTTTGCTACAAGCAAGGAAAGCCAATCCTGGAGGAATCATAAACCCTTTTTGACTCCCGGAGACGATAACATCAACTCCCCACTCATCCATTTTAACTGGTAAGGCCCCTACACTTGTAACACCATCTACTACAGAAAGCGCGCCATGTTCGCGTATTATTGAAACAAGAGTTTTTAAATCGTTTGTAACCCCTGTTGAGGTTTCGTTATGGATAAGAGTAACAAATTTTATTTCTTTATTAATATCCTGGTCGAGTCTTTGTTTTAAAACTTCAGGATCAGTAGCCTGTCCCCACTCAGAGGTGATTCTCTCAACTTCTGCGCCTCTCATTTCAGCAATTTTTGCCCATCTTTCACTAAAATTGCCGATAACAAGGCTTAAAACCTTATCTCCCGGGTTTACCAAATTAAAAATAGCCGCTTCCATTGCGCCTGTTCCGCTTGATGTATATATAAACACATCTTCTTGTGTTTGAAATAACCATCTTAAATCATCGTAGACTTCTTTAATTAAGGCTGAAAAATCAGAACTTCTATGACCCGGCGGGTGTTTTGCCATTGCAAGCAATGCGCTCTCAGGCACCGGTGTAGGTCCTGGAATCATTAAAAATTGTTTATCCTTCATTATTTTCAACCTCCTAAATAATATTTAATTATTATTATATTACACATCAATGAATAAATTGTTTTTTATTTTAACAACTCAAATTTTTGATCCCCTTAAAATTTTCTTTATAAAAATACAAACATACAATTCTTCTATGGGAAAGATTAAACAGTAATTAGGAAGTAGTCGTAAGGAACTTTAAAAAGGGAAATCCCGTCTTTTC
>CAYZIV010000041.1:0-8556 GCA_964478475.1 uncultured Gammaproteobacteria bacterium
TTAAAACATGGGAAAATAATTTATGGAAAATTTTGAGACTATTAAACAGTTTTTTATGAATGTAAGATGTTCTCAATGTAACGAATATTTTGAAGAAAATTCAATTCAGCTTGTGAGAAAAGAAGAAAATAATGTGGTAGTCAGGGTGGGTTGTTCTTATTGCGGAAAGAATTTAGGGCTGGCTATACTAGGTGTTGATAAAAGTGAATTTCAAAGAAGTTTAACTTTTCAAGAAAAAGATAACGATCAAATGAATTCAGAAGCTACTTATTCTAATGATCCGATAACTTTTGAAGAAGTGGCCCAGGCGCATAAATTTTTTAATAGTCTTGATTCTGATTGGATGAAATATTTACCTAAAATAGATTAAATTTCTTAGAAAATCTAAAATAATGAAAATAAAATTGGTATGTAAATTTTTTATCCCTTAACATAATGTGCATATAAAAATTCGCATATTACTGATAAAATATATAAATTAAATAAAATAAGGGGAGAAAATTATGAGAATTAATATTGGTGAAGTAATAACGGCAATGATCACACCTTTTAATGATAACCTTGAAGTGGATTATGCTGCGGTGGAAAGAGTTGCGAGTCATCTTGTGGAAAATTCAACAGATACTATACTTGTAGCGGGGACAACCGGGGAGTCACCTACTTTAACCCACGAAGAAGAACTTGAAATTTTTAAAACAGTTAAAGCTGCAGTTGGCAATAAAGCTAAAATTATGCTGGGAGCAGGGTCAAATTCTACAAAAACTGCTGTTGAAATGTCAATCAAAGCAGAGAAAGCAGGAGCTGATGCGATCTTATCAGTAGTTCCATATTACAATAAGCCTTCTCAAAAAGGTTTAATCGAGCACTTTTCCCAAGTAGCAGAAGCTGTAGATGTACCGATAGTTTTATATAATATACCGGGGAGGACCGGCATAAATATGCAAGCTGACACTATGGCGGAGCTGGCGAAAAAATATAAAAATATAGCTGCGGTGAAGCAGAGTAACCCGGATCTTGACCTTGTAAGTGAGATCGCAATAAAAACGCCGGAAGATTTTGTTATATATAGCGGTGATGACAGTTTAACGCTTCCTATTCTTTCATTGGGCGGACATGGCGTAATCAGTGTATCTGCTCATTTGATTGGGAAAGAAATTAAGGAGATGATAACAAAATTTAAATCCGGGAACGTAAAAGAGGCTGCAGAGCTTCAACACAGATTATTTCCGTTGTTTAAAGCTTTATTCACAGCTCCAAATCCGACTCCATTGAAGGCTGTAATGAGCGAAATGGGTTTAATCAAGGAAAATGTAAGATCTCCACTGGTTAAAGTTTCTGAAGCGGAAAAAGATAATTTGAAAAAAGTTTTTAATAAATAAAAATGTTGGGTAGAGTATGAATGATCAAAGAAAAATAGGGTTTATTGGCGCCGGAGTTATGGCAAAAACCATAATTAAAGGGATATCCGGCATAATTTCAAAAGAAAATATTATGGCATCGGAAATTTCTGAAGAATTAGCTTTAAAAGCGGCTAACGAAACAGAAGTAAAAGTTATCACAAATAATAGCGAGCTTGTTAAGAATTCTGATGTGATAATTTTATGCGTTAAGCCGCATGCAATTGAAAAACTTCTTAAAGAGCTTACCGGAGTTATAACAAAAGATAAATTAGTTGTATCTATAGCAGCAGGCGTGAGCACGAAATCGATAGAAAACAATGTGGAAAAAGAAACCCCGGTCATTCGAGTAATGCCTAATACACCTGCTCTTGTGAAAGAAGGCATGTCAGTTATATGCAGAGGTAAGCACGCAACTGATGCTGATGCAGCCTATGTTATGGAATTATTGAGTTCAATAGGCCGTTGTATAGAAGTAGAAGAAAAACATATAAATGCAGTAACAGGCATAAGCGGTAGCGGACCTGCTTTTATGTATCTTATAATAGAAGCGCTGGCTGATGGCGGAGTAAAAATGGGGCTGAAAAAAGATATAGCTGTTAAGCTTGCAGCCCAGACAGCTTTAGGTGCGGCTAAAATGGTGCTGGATACAGGGAAACATCCAGCTGTTCTTAAAGACGAAGTTGCAACACCGGGAGGGTGCACTGTAGCGGGTCTTGCTGTTATGGAAAACAATAATGTCAGGTCTGCTTCGATTAAAACTGTTCAAGAAACAACAAAATCAGCTGCAGGTTTAGGATAAATAATTAAAAATAAAAACCTAAAAGCAGGCGGTATAACCGCCTGCTTTTTGTATAGTTTCTATTCTATTGGTTTTCTTTTAAAAGTGCTTCAGGGAACTTCATTATAGAAGCCTGATCAGTAATAACAGCTTTAACATTAGGGCTTAATTTCTGTACATAATTATACTGAATAAGCAACGGGTTAGCTCTAAGAGCTTCGCCTTTTTTAGTTATAGCCTTAGCTTCACCTTCAGCTTCGATAATTCTTCTTTCTTTTTCTTTCTCTTCTTTTTGAAGCACATATTCCATTCTTTCAGCTTCTTGGAGTGCAACCTGTTTCATTTCAACAGCATTTGCGAATTCCTCAGAAAAGTTTACGTTCCTGATTAATACTTCACTAAGATTTATATCATATTTTCCAAGTGTTTCTTCTAATTTATCCTGAATTTCATGTTGAATTTCAGCTCTTTTTTCTGAATACACAGCCATAACTGGTTGTTCGGCTATTGTGTTTCTTACAACACTTCTGACTTCAGGAATAATGATTCTTTCTTCATATCCCGGACCAACTCTTTGGTGTAATTCCCAAACTTTTTCAGGTATAAGATTAAACCTGACTGACATATCCATTACAATTTTCTGCCCGTCAGAAGTTAGGCAGGTAAGTCCTTCTGATGCGTATCTGTCGTATTTTGTATCACCAGATACCATTGTATAAGTTTGTGTTCTGACATTGTAAACTGTAGGAGTCTGAATTCCTGGGATAAGAAGATGGAATCCTTCCCCCAGAGATCTTTGCTCTACACCGGTAAATGAATTGAATATTACCGCTCTTTCTCCTGCACTTACTATAAGAATTGCTTTCGAAAAAATTATAATAGCTATAAATACAGCGATCATAATACCGACTGAAAGCCCCTTTCCCTTACCCGAGTTAAAATCAAGGTTTATTGTGTTATTGTCCTTCATTTGTGACTATCCTTTCCCAAATTCATAATCCATAGAATTATCCCATATAATTTTTTTTAATCAAATAAAGGTCATATCATTTTCTAAATGAAACATCATAAGTTAAGGTTTTTAAAATTTATTCTGTAATTTAAATTATTAGCAAATACAATTAAATTAAGGTAGATATTGGAAGGTTGGTTATAAATGATTGAAAAAAAAGCATTTATAAGTGTTTATAACAAAGAAGGCGTAGTTGAATTTGCTGAAAAATTACAGAAAGTGTACGGGTATAAATTAATTTCTACCGGTGGAACGTATGACAAGCTTAGTGAAAATGGTTTAGAAGTAACAGAAATATCGGAAATAATAGGGTTTAGGGAACTTCTCCATGGTCGGGTTAAATCACTGCATCCTAAGATACATGCAGGGATTCTTGCATCAAGAACAGCACAGGATGAGATTAATGAGCTTAGGGAAAATGAAATTGATTTAATAGATTTAGTTGTAGTGAATTTGTATCCTTTTGAAGAAGCGTCAAAAAATGAAGCAATGGGCATAGATGAGTTGTATGAATATATAGATATCGGCGGCGTTACTCTACTGAGAGCGGCTGCCAAGAATTTTTTCTATGTGACTTCAGTGTATTCAAGTGATTTGTATGAAAAAGTATTACAAGATTTGGATGAAAATGAAGGTAATACTACATATGAATTAAGAAAAGAACTTGCAATAAAGACTTTTGAGTACACTTCTTTTTATGATTCACTAATATCTCAAAAAATGATGGAAAAATTGTACAGTGAAGAAGAACAGCAAGTTCTACCGGAAAAGTTCAACTTAAGTCTTCAAAAAGTAAAAGATTTAAGATACGGGGAAAATCCTCATCAAGCTGCTGCTCTTTACAAGACCCCTTCAACACTGGAATATGAAGTTTTGCAGGGAAAAGAGATTTCGTATAACAACATGGTCGATATTACGGCAGCTGTGGATATATTAAGCGAATTTATCGGAGTAAATGCAGCTTGTGTAATAAAACATAACAATCCTTGCGGAGTAGCGCTAGGTATAGATATAAATGACGCTTATTTGAAAGCTCATGGTTGCGATCCAATAAGTGCATTTGGCGGAATCATCGGTCTTAATGAGCCTGTAACAAAAGAAATAGCTAATCATGCGGTGCAATTGTTTCTCGAAGTTATAGTTGCTCCTGATTTTACGCAAGAGGCTCTTGAAATATTGTCTGCCAAAAAGAATTTGCGGTTGGTAAAGCTGCCATTCAACATGCTTGACTACAAAAAAGCTCAATCGCATGTTATAAAAGAGCTTCCTCTTGGAACGCTTGTTCAGTCGGCAGATAAGGGAGAGCTTTCAGTAGACAGTTTTAAGGTTGCAACATCTTGTAAGCCTACGCAAGAACAAGTGGAAGATATGGTCTTTGCCTGGAAAGTGGCAAAACATGTGAGCTCAAATGCTATAGTTGTAGCAAAAGACTTAAAAACACTTGGAATAGGCACAGGTCAGACCAGCCGGATTGATTCTATGGAAATAGCTCTCAAACACGCTTGTGAAGAAACAAAAGACGCTGTGATCGCAAGTGATGGGTTTTTTCCGGCTGTTGATAATATTCATGCAGCAGCGCAGGCGAGAATTGGGGCAATAATTCAACCGGGAGGCAGTATTAAAGATAAGGATGTCGTAGCGGAATCAGAAAAGTATTCGATCGCAATGATTACAACAGGAATTAGACATTTTAGACACTAAATATTGGAGATAAAATATGGAAATGAATCCGAATATTCAAGGGCAACAGATAAAAACAAGAAGACCGGTTCTTTTATTTCTTAAGATGGTTGGACCTCCGCTGGTTCTATATGTAGATAACCCTGATGATACTTACTTTGATATAAAAAATATTATTGCAAACGCCAATCCAAAATCACCTAAGATGCTGGAAAAAATTGCAAAAGGACCTTTGAAAAAGATTGCGGTTCTCGACACTCAAATAGCTGGTGTTGCTATTCAAGAAGAACCTGCGGGGTAAATCTTCTAAAATTTTAACATTACAAACAGAGGGGCGGCGAAGCCGCCCCTCTGTCCTTGAAATATATACGTTTACACTTTCATTTTTTTTATCATTTCTTCCAGTTCTTGAGGAGAAACAGTATTCGGTGCTTCAATTTTATCAAGACCTCTGTCTAAAATGCCGGTTTCTTTTAATTGAAGTGCGTCGCTGGCATGCACGAGATCTCTTCCTTCAGCCAATGCGTGCATTCTGACTACCGTTTCAGAAGGTGAGCCTTCTTTGTTTAATATTTCCTGAATTTCGTAACTTGACCAATCATCAGGCAAGTTTTCGTATTGTGTGAAATCTCTTTTTTCACTGTCTGTAAGCCTTAAATCAACCTGTTCATCAATAACTTTTTCCACGTATTCTTTTTGCGATTCAAATCGGCTTGGTTCGTGAATTTCAGAACCAATTATTTCTTCTGGTTCACGTTTTTCGTGTTTTTTAATTAATTCTGCCGCAATCCTTAAATGTTCAAGCTCGTGAGACAGGCACATTTCCCAGATTTTTTTAATTCTTTCATTTTTTTCGTCCTGCATACATGTGTAATAGTTGCAAACTTCAGTGAATTCGTGAATTAGGAGCTTTTCAAGAACTGTTTCGTTAGGGTCTATGAGTGATTCATACATAGTTACATGTTCTTCCTCGACTTGGCCTATTTCAGCGTATAATTTTCGCAGAATAGGGCTGGAATACATAAATCCGCTTCCTTTATAGAAATTATGAGTTTGCTGTTCCCCGGCTAATATTGTCAAAATATTCACTTTTGTAGCGGGTTTTGCCGTATCTTTATTGTAATGGTTTCTGATTCTCAGGGTAATGTCATTATGATGATCCTGCGTTGGTCTGCCGGGAAATACATCGGTCTTTCCTTTTAGAATTTTGTTAGGATCCTTGCCTTCGAGTAATTGGTACATTTGAGAATACCTGTACAAGTGATCAAAATCCTCTAGCAGCCCATAGTCAAAAACCTGTCTTATATACTCGTCAGTTTCAATTTTCCCAAGATATGCCGTTAGATCAGTTGCTACTTGTTCATAGGCGAGTGTTGTTTCTAAAATTGTTTGATCTGCCGGAGCCAGCCAGTTAACTGTTGTCTGTTGCTGGTCCTCAATTAATCTGGTTTGAGCCACTATGCTTTTTAGTTCATTATTGTCAGAGCGTCTTGCAATGCAGTGTTTGAATATAGATGATTCTATTTCTATTCCGTTCATCAAAATCTGCCGTGTGCGTGTATATGGGTCAACTTCATATTTGTCATAAGGCTTTAAAACAACTTCATTCCAATTTCTTAACTGCTTTTCTAATGGAGTTCCTTTTTCTTTTAAGGGGTTAAATGCCATAATTTTTTCCTTTCTATTTTTAACTTTTATAAGTTACCAAGGTTTTAATTTTTTCGATATTCCTATGTCACGCTATCTGGCTAAATTGAAAACTTATATTAAAATAACCTGCCGGGCGATGATTAAAGTTTTTGTATTCTATAAGATTTCTTTTTTAAGGAGGAAATACAAATGAGAGCAGCACTTTTTAAAAACAAAAATGATATAAAATTAGAAGAAATTCAAAAACCTGAAATTCAGAATTCTACTGATGCGATAGTAAAAGTGAGACTCACCACAATATGCGGAACTGATTTGCATATGTACCACGGATTAGTTCCTTTTGAGAAAGAGCATATTCTCGGACATGAGTTTGTAGGAACAGTGGAAGAAGTTGCTGAAGGAGTTAAAACAGTGAAACCCGGAGATAGAGTAGTGGGAACTTCTACAATAGCCTGTGGATATTGTTTTTATTGCAGGTTAGGGCTA
The DNA here is from genome assembly GCA_964478475.1 of uncultured Gammaproteobacteria bacterium. Classification (GTDB taxonomy): domain Bacteria; phylum Cyanobacteriota; class Vampirovibrionia; order Gastranaerophilales; family UBA9971; genus CAYZIV01. The sequence goes on from CAYZIV010000041.1 coordinate 7,007, forward strand.
TATGGACAGTGTGATAATGCAACGCCTGAGAAAAGTGCCGCATATTTCGGCGGTCCTCCAAGGGCCGGGAATTACAACGGAGCTCAGGCAGAATATATCCGCGTTCCTTACGCTAATATGGTTTTATATAAGCTTCCTGATGAAATAACTGACGAGCAGGGGTTGATTATGTCTGATATCTTCCCTACGGGTTATTTTGGAGCTGAATCTGCTCAAATAAAACCGGGAGAAAGTGTTGTTATTTATGGATCCGGACCTGTAGGGCTTATGGCAGCTTTGAGCGCAAAAATTATGGGTGCTTCGCATATTTTTGTAGTAGATGAAATTGAATCACGGCTTAAAATGGCTGAAGAGCATATTAACGCCATTACTATAGATTCTTCCAAAGTTGATCCTGTAGAAGAAATATTAAAAGTTACAAATAACAGCGGTGTTGATAAAGCTATTGAAGCTGTTGGGATGGAGGCTCATTCAAATATAATAGAAACTGTTTCAGAGGCAGTTGGTATTGAAGAAAATGTTGGCATAACTGTCCGTCAGGCAATACAATCCGTAAGAAAATGCGGAGTGGTTGCAGTAATAGGCGGGTTTAGCGGGACTATGAACAAGTTTCCGATAGGACTTGTAATGGGGAGAAACATAAATATTACGGGCGGGGTTTGTCACCATAGACGATATATGGATATTTTGGCAAATCTTATCAAATCGGGAGTTGATCCAACTTTTGTTTTTACTCATCAATTTGAACTCGATGATATCAAAGAAGCGTATCATATGTTTGATAAAGAAAAAGATAAATGTATAAAAGAAATAATAACAGTATAAAAAGGAGAAAAATAATGTAAAAACCAACTGAAGGAAAATTGCTTAGTATTATGGATTATACAGAGATTCCTTTCTCCCTGCACTGTTATATTTAATGCAGAATTAACATTTTTTTATTTTCTTTTATAAAGCCCAATCAGCTCTGTTTCTGCTACTATACTGCCTTTTATAGCAGCTTCAACCTCTACTTTTGAAGCTCCTGCTTCTAAATCAAGATATTTGTCTAAGCCATATAATTTAAAATAATATCTGTGAGTACTGCCTGCAGGCGGACATGGTCCACCGTATCCAATTTGATTAAAATCATTTTTTCCCTGCAGTGTTCCATCGATATGTTTTTCCTGTTTTGGAAAATTTTCTTCTATTTCCAGTTTATTTGCGGGCATATTATATAAAACCCAATGAACAAAAGTACCGGAAGGCGCATCAGGATCGTCCATAATTATTGCCAGAGTTTTTGCATTATCCGGTACATCCGGAAATTTCAATTCAGGTGATATGTTTTCTCCGTCGCAGGTGAACTTTGACGGGATCATTTCATTTTGTTTGAATTCGTCACTTATTAATTGCATTTATTTAGTCCTCTTTTTTTTCTTTTTCAAAATAAGCGTTTATTGCTTTTAACCCCCTTAAGGCAGGCTTACAGCTGTTTTTTTCACAAATATGTACTTCTGTATTGTGATCATATGTTTGCTTGTTCTTTAATAAAGGGTTTATATGTTCAG
>CAYZIV010000042.1:0-8391 GCA_964478475.1 uncultured Gammaproteobacteria bacterium
CCAACACGAGAGCTCCGATAGGAGCGGCATTATTTTACTTCCAATTAATGCACGATTTTTTCTGCCCTGCGCGCGATTAAGGCGATGATACTTTCCAATAACTTCGGCTATTTGCCTTGCCGCATAATAAAATTTTAAGAAAATTTTGAAAACGGAAAAAAATCCGCGGAAATCCCTGCCCGTCCGGTCAGGCGGGTGTTGTATCCGCGTTATCCGTGTTCTATAATTGTTGGAACACGGATGACGCTGATGCAACTGATCAACACGGATAATAAAAAACAATTCCGCAAACAATAAAAGATTGTTAATAAGGAGATTGCGTAGTTTATGTATAAGGGAATCTACATTCAAAATAGCTCTATGGTACCCGTTCATATTTCCTTAAATTTGCAAAGGAAAAACAGTGAAGAAAAAAGAAAAATTATGAAAACAGCGCAAGAGCTTACGCATATTCTGAACAGAATTAACAAAAAAGGCTATAAAGCTTATAAAGATATTGAAGGAGAATATTATTTTGAACAAGAAAGAAATACATTAATTATCGACCACGTGCAGGGAGATCCCTTTGCTTCTCCATCCAAATTAAGAATTACCCTGTCACAAGATATCGCCAAATTTCCATCTGAAAGCTACAATAATAAAAGTAGAGAAGAGGCTACTCGTGATTTTATCACACGTTCCTTCGCAGCCTCAATTAAACGGCACTCAAAAGGCAGCAGAGGGTATTGAAGAAAAAGGATTAAGTACAATTGGGCATCCAACGAACGGAAATTATGCATTTTTCAGAAAAACAGAACTCGCAGCTGCATTAAACAGGTTAAGATCGCTGGAAATAGAATGATAATCAGTTTTCGGAGTTCTATCTTATGGAACATGAAACGTTTCCGCTTTTTCGTTCCATCGCTCTTTCACCGCCATCCGTTTATCAAACATCGAACATCTAATATCTATCCGCATCCCAATGTATATAAACTATAAAAAAAGCCCTTTAAAATATTATGAAAAGGGCTTTTTTTATTTCGGTATTAAAATTCGTTTTTAATTGCAATCCAATACATTTTCAATTTGGTACTCAGCATTTTCTTTGTAATCGCCGTAAGCAGCATTTTTATATGCATCACATGCTTTTGAGGTATTTCCTGTTTCTTTATAAAACCCAGCTAAAGCATAATAATACTTTGCCAGTTCTTCTCCTGATTTTCCATCTTCTTTCATTAATTCAATAGCTTTTGCCTCATTTTCTGCTGCTTCTTCAAAATTAGAAAGCTCTCCATGACTAATTGCTAAATAATGGTATAATGTACCAGAGCCATTATATTTTACAGCTTCCCCGAGATTTTCAGCAGAAGTTTCATAATCTTTCCCTTTTAATGCTTTAGCACCTTTATTGTAAAAATATCGATAAGCTACTTTTTCGGCAGTACTAACTACATTATCGTTTTGAGTATCCTTTCCAATAGCAACAGCCTCTTCAACGGCCTTCTTCAAGTCTTCAGGCTGCTCCATTTCACTGTAAGCTTGTGCTTTTCGGATATAAGCCCATCCATATTCCGGGTCTCCTTTTATTGCCTCATTAAGGTATTCAATAGCATCTTCAAATTTTTCCATTTCAAGGTTAAGCTTTCCTTTTTGGTACCATACTTTAGGAATGTTTCTTTCGGCTTTTGCAGCATAATCTTCCTGATTATATTCATTGGCAAGTTCAAGTGCTTTGTTATAAAAATCTAAAGCATCATCATGCTGGTTTTGCTTAAGCAGACTATTTGCATGATCCAAGTGAGACTTTACCCATTTCTCAACAGCTATCTCCTTTAATTTATTAGCAGATTCTGAGTCTATTGATTCGCAAATGCTAACACATTCGCCGTAAGCCTCTACGGCCTCTCCATAATTTTTTTCTTTTCTTTGCTCGTCTCCAAGCTGAATTGCATTTTTTGCATCATCCATACTCTGGGCGAATCCAAAAGAAACCATTGTGAAAAGGCCCAGAAAAAGTAATGCTAGTTTTTTAAATTTCGCTTCCATAAGTGATCATTTTAAGGTTTTAGGATAAATAATTCTTATTTAGAGCATAAAAGTATAAATTCCTTTTCAATTATTAAATTAAATTCAAAATTTTACATTAATTAGATTCAATTATACTCATTTTTCAGTATAAAAACATATTTCATGCCAAAAATATTGTTATGTTTTTTTTAAAGTATAAAATGTTCCGTTATCCGTAAAAACAATATCAATAAGATTTAATACAATAAGATTAACCAGTATTCTCTCAGCCTTATAGGGAGATATGTTTGCAATTTTCCTGAATTTATTAAAGGTAATCATATCATTTTCGCTCAAAAAATTTAGCAATAACTGTTCTGTTTCCTCATAGCGAACATAAGTGCCTCTTTTCCTTCTTCTTTGTTTCCATACTTTTAATAACACTCTGTTTGCCAGAAAAATTTTGTCATCCACACGTATATAAACTTTCCATTTTCCCTGAGAATCTTTGGCATAATAAATTTTATTCAAACTTTTCGGAATCGTAATTTCAAGTACAGTTTTTCCATCTATATACCACGTTTCTGTTGAAAACTTTATTTCGGGCTTACAAAACATATGCGCGGCTGTCTCTATCATATAAAACTCTTCCTCTGAGCGGATGCCTGAAATGGTTCCATTATCCTTAACTCCAATCAGAAGTTTTCCTCCATTGGTATTAGCAAAAGCTACCAGTGATTTTGCAATTTTCTTTGCATTTGCAATCGAATGCTTGAAATCAAGCATATCGTGCTCGCCCTGACGTATCAAGTCAAAAATATAAGCGCTCATTGTATGTAATAGGATAATTTTGGTGTTATTGCCTCAACGCCTCTGCACCACCAACAACCTCTGATATTTCTTTCGTTATAGCTGATTGTCGGGCTTTATTATATTTCAGTCGCAATTCTTTTATCAGATCCTGGGCATTATCAGTAGCCTTATGCATAGCAGTCATTCGGGCGCCGTTTTCTGCAGCAAGTGACTCTAAAAATGCTTCATAAAACTGTATCTTCAACTTTTTAGGTATTAGCTCTTTAACAATATATTCTTTATCGGGCTCAAAAATATAAAGACTGGAGTCTATTTCTCGTCCTTTTTCAATTTTCATTTCAACAGGTAAAAACTGCTCTTCTGTCAAAATTTGAACTGCTGCATTCTTAAATTTATTGTAAACAATCTGAATAATATCAAATTCTTTTTCTAAAAATGCATTCATCACTTTATCCATCAGTGGTAAAATGTTATTATAGGAGGCATTTTCAAGAATATCATCGTCACTGTCATAAATTTTATAGGATTTTTTCCCGAAAAATTCAGTTCCTTTTTTTCCTATTGTATAGAGAGAAACATTCCCTTTTCTATTTTCTTCAGAAAATTTTGTGTTAAGAATCTGTTCTGTCTTTTTTAAAATATTCGCATTAAAATTTCCACATAAACCCTTATTTGATGTTATCACCACCAACAATACTTTTTTATCATTTTCTGGTGGGATTCTCAGATATTCGCTTTGAATATTTTCATAGCCAATACTGTATGCAATTTCCATAAGCATATCACTTAGCTTATTGGCGTAAGGGCGCAAGTTTATAACGGCATCCTGAACTTTTTTCAGCTTTGCAGCAGCAACCATCTTCATGGCGCTGGTGATCTTTTTTGTAGACTGAATAGACGCTATACGTGTCCTGATTTCCTTCAGGTTCTCCATAAATTATTATTTTCGCTATTTTTCAAATTCTTCAGCTACTTCAGCTGCTAAATTTTCCAGTTTCTTTGTTACATCCTCTGTGAGTTCTCCTTCTCTCAATTCAGTAAGAATTTCTTCATACTCAGAATCCAGTTTTTCAAGGAAATTCTTTTCAAAATCCCTTACTTTTTCTACAGGGATGTTTTTCAACAATCCTTTTGTTCCACAGTAAATTATGGCAATCTGTTTTTCAACAGGCATTGGCCTGTATTGACCTTGCTTCAATATTTCAACATTTCGTTCTCCTTTATTCAGAACGCTTTGTGTTGCAGGGTCCAGATCAGACCCGAATTTGGCAAAAGCTTCTAATTCTCGGTATTCAGCCTGGTCCAGTTTTAATGTTCCAGCTACTTTTTTCATTGTTTTAATCTGAGCACTTCCTCCAACTCTTGATACAGAAATACCCACATTAATAGCAGGCCTGACTCCTGCATTAAATAAGTCAGGTTCCAGGAAAATTTGTCCGTCAGTAATAGAAATAACATTGGTCGGGATATAAGCAGAAATATCACCTGCTTGTGTCTCTATAATTGGCAATGCTGTTAAAGAACCTCCACCCTTAACTTTTGGTCTTAACACATCAGGCAGATCATTCATCTGGGCTGCAATTTCGTCGGATTCAATTATTTTAGCAGCGCGCTCTAAAAGTCTTGAATGCAGATAAAAAACATCACCAGGATAAGCTTCTCTTCCGGGCGGTCTTCTAAGCAGAAGCGAAACCTCCCGATATGAAACAGCCTGCTTTGAGAGATCGTCATAAACGACCAATGCATGACGTCCGGTATCCCGGAAAAATTCACCAATAGCTGCTCCAGCAAAAGGTGCATAAAATTGCAATGCAGCAGGTTCTGCCGCTGTCGCAGCAACAATCACCGTATAATCCAGAGCACCATTTTGTTCAAGGACTTTGGCAATATTGGCAACAGTAGACATTTTCTGGCCTATTGCCACATAGATACAATATACCGGATCTCCTTTTTCATAAAATTCCCGCTGATTAATAATTGTATCGACAGCAACTGCTGTTTTCCCTGTTTGCCTGTCTCCAATGATTAATTCACGTTGTCCTCTTCCTATGGGAATCATTGCATCAATAGCTTTTATCCCCGTTTGTACAGGCTCATTTACAGGTTGTCTGTATATCACACCAGGAGCTTTTCTTTCAAGAGGAAGCTCATATGTTTTCCCTTCCACAGGCCCCTTTCCATCTAATGGCTTTCCGATAGTGTTAATAACTCTGCCTAACAGTCCATCTCCAACCTCCAGCGACGCTATCCTTCCTGTCCTTTTCACACGCTCTCCCTCTTTCACCCTATCTGAGGAACCCAACAGAACGGCTCCAACATTATCCGCTTCAAGATTTAAGGCAATTCCAGTAGCGCCACTTTCAAACTCTATCAATTCATTGTACTCAACACTTGAGAGTCCATGAATACGGGCAATGCCATCACCTACCTGCAAAACATTACCAACTTCTTCAAATTCAGAATATGTTCCTTTTGCGCCTAACTGCTCTTTAAGTATTTTCGATACTTCACCGGGTTTAATATCTGTCATAACTAAAAAATTTTCTCAAAATATTATATCCATTCTTTCTGTAAAAATTTCTTGCGTATAAGTTCCAATTGACGCCTTACACTGGCGTCTAATAGCTGATCATTTACCTGGATAATAAATCCACCAATAATATTTCGGTCAACATGAACACTCAAATTTATTTCCCTGGCATTAAAATTCTTCTTTACAAAATTTTTCACAACTGCTTCCTCTTCGGATTCAAGCATAACAGCCGTTGTAATTGAAGCGGCTTTTATTCCCTTCTCTACATTATATAAATCAATAAAATCTCTGAACATATCCTTGAGGTAGTATTCTCGTTTATTTTTAATAACAAGGGAAATAAAATCCAATACGGTTGTGGTTTGTAGCCTACTATCAAAAATGTTGTGTATGATAGAAAGTTTTTTAGAAGGAAGTATGGTGGGTTGTTGTATTACGTCATATAAATTTTTATTTTCGGAAAATGTGTTTTCAACAATATGAATATCTCCTAGAATCTCATTCAAATTGTTATCTTCTTTTCCTTTTAAGAGAAGAGCTTTGGCATACCTAACTGTTATCAGACTTCTATGCATGTTTTACATCAGTTAATTTCCACTTTATTCACAAGTTCCTTAATATATTCTCTCTGCTCTTTGTCCCCTGAAAGCTTTTGTTTTAATATTTTTTCTGCGATATCGACTGAAACAATAGAAATCTGATTTTTAATTTCTTCCATTGCTTCCTCCTTCTGATGTTCTATTTTTTTATGAGTTTCTTCTATAATTTTATCAGCTTCTTTCTTAGCCTCTTTTCTTGCCTCTTCAATAATTGCATTTTTTTTCTGCTGAGCTTCTTTAATAATATTAGCTCTTTCGGTTTTAGCCAGTGCAATAATCCTTTCATTTCCAAATTCTATTTCAGCAAGTTCCTTTTTTGCCTTTCTGGCTATATCAAGACGTTCCTGGATAGTTCTTTCTCTTTCTTTCAGGGCTGCAAGAATAGGCTTCCATGCATACTTTTTTAAAATAAGCAGAAGTATGCCAAAAGAAACAATCATCCAGAATAGTAACCCAAAATCTGGTTGTATCAGTTCCATAATAAACGCATTTTATTTATACTTTACAGCACAGCCGTAAATGGCTGTAACTGTAAAGCATAAAACTGTTTAAGTAAATAACATTACAAAACAAACAACAATAGCAAAAAAGCTAACTCCTTCGATAAGAGCGGCGGAAACAATCATACTTGAACGAATATCTCCTGCGGCTTCCGGTTGCCTTGCTATAGCTTCCATTGCTCCGGAACCTATTTTGCCTATACCATAAGCGGCTGCTAAAGCTGTAATAGCTGCCCCAAAACCGGAAGCAAGTTTAGTAATTGCAGTTGCTGTAACCGCCTGTAATAGTACTGTTAATGTCACCATAAAATATTAGTTTAGATATATTAAAAATTCAGTTTAATGTCCCTCTCCAATAGCCATATTAAAATATATAGCTGATAACATTGTAAAAACATATGCTTGAATGAAGGCCACTAATAGCTCTAAAATAGTTAAAAATATTGTAAAAATAACAGAAAAAACAGATACCCCATAACCTGCATATTCATTCATGTTTCCAAAAATAAAAATCAGGGAAACAAAACCCAGCATAACAATATGACCGGCAGAGATATTCGCAAATAAACGAACCATCAATACAAATGGTTTAATGAATATTCCCACAAATTCTATAACCGGAATCAATGGAATAGGAATTTTTAACCAAATTGGTATGGCCGGGGGATTAAAAATTTCTCTCCAGTAATGCTTATTTCCGCTTACAGATACCATAATGAAAGTAAACAAGGCAAGGGCCATTGTTACTGTAATGTTCCCTGTTACATTTGCTCCGGCAGGGAATATAGGAATTAACCCCAACAAATTATTTAGAAGGATAAAAAAGAATAATGTGAGTAAAAATGGAGCAAACCTTTCATAGTGTTCTTCTCCAATATTTTCTCTTGCTAAATCGTTGCGTACGAATAATATTAAAGGTTCCAAAAAGGATTGCAAACCTTTCGGGGGTTTATTCGGCCTTTGAGTATAAAGCCTGGCAACACGGATAAACAGAAAGGCTATCAGGATGATACTGAAAAATACTGCAGCAACAATTTTTGTAATAGAAAAATCAAGGGGAAGTTCTTCTTTTATAGCTCCCTCTTCAGTCAATTCAACAATCTCACCTTCATGTTCTCCTTCCTGGACTATTTTAAAATTTTTATAAGCATCATGCCCATGATTAAATCTGGAGGACATAAAACAAAAAAACCCGCGGTCTTTACTATAAAGAATCACGGGTAATGGAATACTTATATCAGTTTCTCCGATGGTTATGATATGCCAGCTATGATGATCAACCAAATGACCAATGATCAGTTCCCCGGGGTCAAGTTTGCTTTCTTTTTCATCATGAGTCTCTTTCTCTGAAGATGGAAGAGGATCGCTGGAATATGAAATATTTACCTGAGGTATTAACAGAAGTAGTAAAAGTATAATTTTCCTGGTATTTTTAAAATATTCCCCCATAGTAAAATATTTGCTACTTACAAATTTATATAATTTTAGAGTTCGATATTATCCATATCAAAAAAAAGACGGTGATTTAAATCAACACCCTCCTTGACGAGGATCAATATTATTTATGAAACTAAAATTATCTCCTTAGTTATATCAACGAATTCTTTTATTTCAATCTATAAAAAATGTTAAATTCTTTAAAAATATATTTTTTATGTTCTTCAACACTTTCTATAAGATAAGGAACATCTACATACTGTAATATTTTGCAGCAGTTTTATTCTTAACTGTGGATAAAAAAGTCCCCCTACAAGCGGGTTGCTGATAGATATTAGATTTTAGATACTCGATGTTTGAGCCACAGAAGCTGGATGGAATGATAGGTGGATAAAACAAAAATGTTTCATGTTTCAGGTAAATAGCTAAACCACTTTACTATTTATTACGAAAAATTAATTTATCAATATATATAATAAAAAATCAGGACTTTTTTGGATACATCCAGGAAGTCCTGATTTCT
>CAYZIV010000043.1:0-8313 GCA_964478475.1 uncultured Gammaproteobacteria bacterium
AAAAGAATAATTTAAAAAAGTTAGAATTTATGAGTAGAGACTATTATGAAATTTTGGGTGTTTCAAAAAACGCCACAAAAGATGAAATAAAAAGTGCATTTAGAAAAAGAGCAAGGGAACTTCATCCTGACGTAAATAAAGCCCCTGATGCAGAAACTCAATTTAAAGAGCTGGGGCAAGCTTATGAAACGCTTATGGATGATGAAAGACGTTCTCTTTATGACCGATATGGAGAAGATGGACTTAAAAATGCGGGGTTTGATCCAACAGGACCCTTTGATTTTGGATTTGGTGATTTAAGTGAAATTTTATCATCATTTTTCGGAGGGGGTTTTGGTTCAACAAGACAAGATCCTAGTGCTCCTCAAAGAGGAAGTGATTTACGGCTTGATTTTCAAGTGGAGTTTGAAGATGCTGTTTTCGGAGTAGAAAAAGATATTGAAATCAATCATCTTGAAACTTGTGATAGATGTGCAGGCAAAGGAGTTGAACCCGGAACAAATCCGACAACATGCCCAACTTGCAAGGGGGCAGGACAAATTCAGCAAACAACGCAGACGATTCTCGGTCATTTTACACAAGTATCAACTTGTCCGCAGTGTAGAGGCATGGGAAAAATAATTTCAAATCCCTGTAAAAGTTGCAGAGGAGATGGAAGAGTTGATGTTGAAAAACAAATTAATATAAAAATTCCATCGGGTGTTGATAATGGAACAAAATTGAGAATAAGCGGAGAAGGCGATGCCGGAAAAAATGGCGGTCCTGCAGGCGATATTTATGTAATTCTCCATATTAAACCGCATAAATTCTTTAAAAGAGACGGGATTAATATATATTTAGAACACGAGATTACTTTTTCTCAAGCTGCATTGGGTGATATATTAGAAGTTGAAACTCTTGACGGTAAAAAACCTCTAAAAATTCAAGCTGGAACTCAAACCGGGACTGTATTAAGTATAAAAGGTGCAGGTGTTCCGTTTTTGAATTATCCTTCAAAACGCGGTGATCAATTTATTAAATTAAATATTAAAACTCCCACCGGTCTTAATGAAGAAGAAAAGAAAATTTTTAGGCGTCTTGCTGAAATAGAAAATGAAAAATCCGGAAAAGATCCTTTCATGGATAAAATTAAAGGCGTATTTAGCAGTTAAATCTGTTATTAATAGTTAATTAATCCTAATTATTAAATAGTTGAAACGTAATTATAGCTTAATGAAATTTCACTCAAAATCAATTTGTAATTCGAGTTAACTAGAAGTTTTGACCATTTTATTTCTGAAAAATAAAATGGTAATATAATAACTGGTTGAATTTATTAAATAGAGGATAAAAATGTCAGATTATAAGCATGTTTATATTTCAGAGATAGGAAATTATCAAGGGCAAGATGTTTGTCTTAAAGGTTGGTTATACGGTAAACGTTCAAGTGGTAAATTACATTTTTTGCAAATTAGAGACGGAACCGGAATTATTCAGGCAGTCGTTTTTAAAGGTGATGTTGGTGAAGAGGTATTTGCTAAAGCTGATAAAATTCCTCAAGAATCTTCGATTGAAATTTACGGAACAGTAAAAGAAGATAAAAGGTCAAAAATTGGTTTCGAAATAGGTGTTAAAGATTTAAAGTTAGTTAAAGAAGCTGAAGAATATCCTATAACCCCAAAAGAACATGGTGTTGCATTTTTGCTGGAGAATAGGCATTTATGGCTTAGATCGCCAAGACAGAATGCGGTAATGAAGATTAGGCACCGTATCATTAATACAATAAGGGAATATTTTAATAATAACGGTTTTTTACTGGTAGACGCGCCGATTTTTACGCCTGCTGCTTGTGAAGGAACAACTAATTTATTTGAAACAGAATATTTTGATGAAAAAGCATATTTGACTCAGAGTGGACAGCTTTATATGGAAGCGGCTGCGATGGCTTTTGGAAAAGTTTATTGTTTCGGTCCGACATTTAGAGCAGAAAAATCAAAAACAAGACGTCATCTTACAGAATTTTGGATGGTTGAGCCGGAAATGGCTTATTATGATCTTGAAATGGATATGGATTTAGCTGAAGATTTTCTGGAAAATATAGTTCAGTCAGTAGTAAAACATAACAGGCAAGATCTTGAGCTTCTAGAGAGGGATATAAGTGAGCTTGAAAAAATTAAAAAACCTTTTCCCAGAATTACATATACGGAAGCTGTTGAAATATTGAAGAGCAAAGGTAAGGAAATTCAGTGGGGAGAGGATTTTGGCGGCGATGAAGAAACAGTCATTTCCGAAAATTTCGACAGACCTGTTATGATTCATAGATATCCGGCAGAATGTAAAGCATTTTATATGAAACAGGATGAAAATGATTCTAAATTGGCATTGTGTGTGGACGTAATAGCCCCGGAAGGTTTTGGTGAAATAATAGGCGGCGGTCAAAGAGAAGATGATCTTGATGTGCTTCTTAACAAAATAAAACAACATAACCTTCCGCAGGAAGCTTTTGAATGGTATCTTGACCTTAGACGTTATGGAAGTGTTCCGCATGCAGGTTTCGGACTTGGAATAGAACGAACAGTTGGTTGGATTTGCGGACTTCATCATGTGCGGGAAACAATTCCATTTCCAAGAATGATGGAGAGAATAAGACCATAATAGAGAATAAAAATGGATAAAGAAAAAATAAAAAATGAATCAAATAAATTTCCTCAATATTTATGCAAAATGTGCGGTAAATGTTGTCGATCAATTATTTCAGCTTATTCTCGAGAAGAATTAAAACAAATGGCAGAAAATGGTTCAGAGGAAGCAAAAGTTTTCACTGAAATATTTAAAGCTTATGATAGCATTGAGGAAGCTAAAAAAGTTGTTCCTGAACAAGTTGAGCAAGTTATAAATGAACTAAGTCAACAAGAAAATTTTGATATAAATAAAATTACATTTTATTACTGCCCGTATATAACAGAAGATAATAAATGTGGAATTTATGAAAATAGACCTGATTGTTGTAAGAGAGCGCCTACCGGGGGATGGTCATGTATGCCGCCGGGGTGTGGTTTTGAAGGATGGCAGTTTGAGGAAAGAGAAAAAATTAAACAAAAAGTAAGAAAATATAAAGAATATTTAATTGCTTCAGAAGCTATATCAGAAGATGGGAGTATTCCCGGTCAGGATTATTCAATTGAAGAATTGAGACAAATTATAGAAAAAAAGATTAGCCCCTGGGAAAAATATGGTTCTAAATTTTGGTAATTATTTAAACTAAATTTCGTATAGATTTTCAGAAATTTTATTAAGCTATAATCGCGATTTAGCTATTGAGTAATTGAGGTTATTTAGAGAAAAGCGATTTTACAAATAAATAATGAAGCAAGAATTGCAACTAAATCAGCAAATAATCCGACAGCCAGAGCATGCCTTATTTTTACAACTCCTACTGAACCAAAATAAACTGCGATTATATATAGAGTAGTTTCCGAACTGCCGGTCATAACAGCAGCAAGTCTTGCCATATAAGAATCTCCGCCATATTGATTGGCTATTTCTGTTGTAATTCCCAGAGCACCACTTCCGGAAAGAGGTCTTATTATTGCCAGAGGTAAAATATCCGCAGGCATTCCTATAAGATTTAAAACAGGCGCTGTAAGTCCGGCAATCAGCTCCATTGCCCCTGATTCCCTAAACATTCCTATAGCAACAAGTATTGCTACGAGATATGGAATTATCCTTAACCCAACTCCAACTCCTTCTCTTGCTCCGCTAATAAATGATTCATAGAGTTGAACTTTTTTACAAAAAGCCCATAATGGTATTCCAACAATTAATAGAGGTAATATCCAAACTGAAATATGGGCCATTAGTTTTATAAATGTTTCCATAATTTAATTCTCGCTCCCCGTCATATCTTCTGTGGGTGTAGAATGATTTTTTTCTTTTTCATCAAAATTATCAATATATTTTTCTGTTTTGAATATTGAAAGTTTCTCAACAATTTTAATTGTTATAATAGCTGTAATTAGAGCTGTTCCTGTTGCAAAAAGAGTTGGACCAATTATTACTGTTGGATTCTTAGCGCCAGCTCCTATTAAAACACCTATTATTGAAGCAGGAACAAGTTGAACTCCTGCTGTATTTATTGCCAGGAAAGTGCACATTGCATTTGTGGCAATTTTTTTGTGTTTATTTAATTTTTGCAATTCCTTCATTGCTTTTATGCCGATAGGAGTTGCAGCATTTGTTACTCCAAGAGCATTTGCAGAAATATTCATTGCAATATTTCCGATTGCCGGATGTTCTGGCGGCACATCCGGAAAAAGTTTTTTTGTTATCGGTTTTATCAACTTGGATATAGCAATAATTAATCCTGAAACTTCCGCAAGCTTCATTAACCCAAGCCACAAAGCCATTATTCCTATCAATGATATCGAGATTTCAACAGCCAGTTTTGAATAATCAATTGCCGCTTGACCGACTTCTTCTATTCGACCGGTCATGCCTCCCACTATTACTGCTGTTAATATGAAAAATAACCAGATGTAACCTAACATTTAAATTTTTTGCTTTTTCCTGAAATAAAATTATCCAATATTTCCTAAAACCTTTCAAATTGAGAATAGTTAAGATATAAGTTTTTTGAAAATATTTTTATAATCTAAATAATTAAACAAGAAGAGCTTTTCCGCCAGCTGCCTCAATTTTTTCTTTTGCAGTTTTTGAAAAATGTCTTGCTTTTACCGTAACTTTTTTGGAAACTTCACCGTTGCCAAGTACTCTAAGTTCCTGATATTTTTGGCTGAACAGTCCTTTTTCTTTCAGCATTTCTATATCAACTTTATCTTCTTCAAGTTTTTCCAGGAAAGATACATTTATTTCCGCATAAATTATAGGATTAACAAGTGGAAATCCTTTTAATTTAGGAAGTTTTCTATATGCAGGCATTTGTCCGCCTTCAAAACCGCGTTTCTTACTTCTGCCTGCGCGTTGTCCTTCACCTCTATGTCCTCTGTTACATGTTTTTCCCATTCCAGAGCTTATTCCGCGGCCTTCACGTTTTTTCTTTCTAACAGCGCCTTCAGCCGGTTTAAGATCATCAATTTTTATTTCTTTAGTTTCCATTTTTTTCACCTGATTCTTATATTTAACACTAAAAAGCAATCATTATTTGAGAATTAGTTTTGTTGCTTAATTTAACATTTCCTCAAGAGTAAGCCCTCTTGATTTTGCAACATCTTTAAACATTCTTAATTCGGAAAGTGCTTTAACTGTTGCTCTTCCGATATTTAATGCAGAATCTGATCCTAATGATTTACAAAGTATATTTTCAATTCCTGATAATTCTAGAACAGATCTTGCTGATCCTCCGGCTATAATACCAGTTCCCTCTGCTGCCGGTCTTAAAAGAACTTTACTTGCTCCAGCTTTTGATACGATTGGATGTGGTATAGTTTTTTTGAATATAGGAACATCAATAACATTTTTTCTGCCTTCCATAATAGCTTTTTGGATTGCTCCAATAACTTCATTAGATTTACCAACACCAATGCCAACTTGCCCCATGCCGTTTCCAACAACAACAACTGCTCTAAAACTAAGCTTTTTTCCGCCTTTTACAACTTTAGTAACCCTTCTTATTTGAAGAACTCTTTCTTTCCACTCAGATGTTTTAGGTGCACTTAATGCATCTTCTCTTTTTTCTTCACCCTTGCGAGAACCCTTTACGGATTGATCTTTTTTTTGGAGTTGATCTGTTTTTTGTTGAGCCACTTATTTTATCCTCTTTTAATTAATTATAATTACAATTATTATGTAATTATAAAACAAAAATAAAGCAAATAATCAAGAGTTTTGATTTAATGTAAAGTTAAACACATTAAATAACTCTAATAATATTGTATTATCTGTATAAATTTAATCTGAAGCTTTTATTCGGAATCTTCCTTAGGTTCTTCAGTTTTTTCTGTTGTTGTTTTTTCAGTATCTTCTGCATTATAAGTAACAGGTGTGGATAGACTTATTCTTCTGTCCTCAGGACTGAATTTTAAAACAATAGTCTCAATTTCTTCACCGACTTGAATAACTTTTCCTGTTTTATTCTGGTATTCAACCAATTCTTTATATGGAAGAAGTGCCTCAACGCCAGGGTAAATTTCAATAAAAGCTCCAAAATGCTTTATTCTTATAACGTTACCGTTTATAGTATCGCCTTCTTTAATAACTTTAGTTGCTTCAACCCATGGATCTGGTTGCAAGCTCTTCAGGCTTAAACTTACACGTTGTTTATCTTCGTCAATGCCTATAACCTGAACTTTAATTTTTTCTCCAACTGAAAGAATGTCCGCAGGATGATCAACCCAGCGCCAAGATATTTGTGACAATGGAAGTAATCCGTCAATTCCGCCTATATCCACAAAAGCGCCGAAATCTGCGAGTCTTACGATTTCTCCTTCTACAACACTGCCTTCATTTATATGTTCAAACAGATCTTTTCTCTGTTCAGCTTGTTGTTCTGAAACAACTTTTCTATGAGACATTATTAAATTATTTTGTTTAGGATCTACCGAGAGAATTTTTAATTGAATTTTTTGTCCTACAAGTTGTTCTAAATTTTTTGTCCTTAGATGACTTGAAGGAACAAAACCTCTTACACCTAGTACATCAACTAGTATTCCGCCTTTTACTTCGGCTGTTACTTCTGCTTCTACAACTTTATCTTCTTCTTTAACTTTTTCAAGTTCCTTCCAGGCATAAGCCAGCATGACTTTTTTATAAGAAAGAGTAAGCTGCCCTTCTTCGTCTTCTTCTTTTATTATAAGAAATTCTCTACTTTCGTTGTCTATTGGAAGCAATTCTTGTGGAGATTTTGTAGAATTGTTTGACAACTCTCTGTTTGGAACACGAGCGACAGCTTTAGATCCAATATCAACCAATACATCATTAGATCCGTATCCTACTACTTTACCTTTGACTATATCTCCTTTTTTAAAATTATAGTCGTAGTTTTCAAGTAATTTCTCAAATTCTGAAAGTTCTTCGCTAGGTTTTTCATTAAGTTTTTCGTTAATTGTCATGTATATAGATGCCTCTTAAGGATGATTTTTTTATATTTTATATTTTAACAAAATTATATCAAATAAAAAATATAAATTCTATCAAACATAATTTAAATTTTAAAATTAAATTTTAATATTTATAATAATAAACATTGATAATAAAGTAATTACCTTTCAATTCCATAAAGATGTAGTTTAATAAAGAGTTTCAGGTGCAAGTTTTTTTTGTTCAGATAAAATCATATTTTGTTCTAGAAGAGTTTTTCTTAAATATTTAATACCCATATTATGTAAATTTAAATCATGTTTGGTTGAAAGTGCTGCAGAAGTGCCAGCTGCTTGACCTGTGGACATGCAACATGGGATTTCTCTAAACATATCAATATATTCATGTTTAACAGAAATGCTTCTTCCGCAAAAAATAAGATTATTAAATTTTTCTACAAGCAGGCACCTGTAAGGAATTTCGACAGATTTATTACCTTTTCCTGTATAATTTGGGGCTCTTGAAATTGTATCTTCAAAAGCTGCAGAGAGATCTTTCTCGTCGAATCTATATAACCCCTTGATTCTTCTTGAATCTCTGACCCCTAATTGTGGTGCAGTGTCTATTATATATCCCGTTTCAAAGCCCGGGATGTTTTCTTTAAATAGAAGTATTAATTTGTGTATTTTATTTCTTGTTTCTTTTTCGGCTCTTGTTAAGTCCCGGCAATCTGTAGAATCAATATTTTCTGCATGTGCTATGTTAAACCAGATTTCATGCGGATTTGGCGTGCGTATCCAGCCGCCATGTTTTGTTGAAATATTTACACTTTCGATTAATTCGTGGAAGTATTTTCGATTTTCTTTTAAAAAGTTAGAAACGGTTTTAAGGTTAAGTCCTCCAACCCTGAACCCTAGTGTTACAGGCCTTAGTTCTGATTTTGGTTGAATATCATAGGGGATTTTACAATATTTTGCGAGATCGGCATCTCCCGTTGCATCAATGAAAAATTTAGCTTTTATCGCCTGTCTGCCAGATTTCCCTTCTGTAATCACTGCTTTTATTTGATTTTTTTCGGTTATAACATTAGCTGCAAATTGATGGTAATGCACAGAAACACCGCTTTCTGCCATTTTTGAATCTAAAATCAGTTTCATATGTTCAGGATTGAACAATACATGCCTGCCAACTTGTTCTGCTGCCTTCATTTTAAACAAATCATCAATAAATTCCCGGCATAACCCTTTAATGATAGGGTTTTTGCCGTCCGTAAGCCCTACTAAAAGAATAACAAGTCCG
>CAYZIV010000044.1:0-8270 GCA_964478475.1 uncultured Gammaproteobacteria bacterium
TTTTGAGCAAATAAAACAATCTATTATTCATCAAGAAATGGTAGAACTTAATAGAACCGAAACAGAAGCAATAAACTTTTTTAACAAACTTAGCTTCCCCTCATTTGACGACTTATCTAATATTTATATGTGGGATAAGGAATATGAAAAAGCCATAAATATAATAGAATTAGCAATTAATAAAAGTTATTTTAAAAGTAATCTACAGGAAAAAAAAGGCGAAATTTTAGCAAAAATATCTAAAGAAAATCAAAATGTTGAGCAGATAACAGTTGATACAGACAAAATAACTACAATAATTGAGGTAAAAAAATCAGGGCTAAAAGGCAAGTTGGGCTTTATAAACTCAAAAGGGGTAGAGTGCTCAACTGAAGATGCGTTTAAAGATTATTACCAAAATATTAATTATAAAGTTATGAAAGGCGAGGTTAATTTTTGGCAAGCAATGTTTTGTTTAGCTTTTTTTGAAGAAATTTTTTCAGTCAATACAAATCCATATAATGATATCCCGCTTGATTTATTTAATAATGAAGCGTTTTATGATGCTAGAAAAAAGCTCATTGATGATAAGTTTGAACATTTAAAACAAGTTGATTTATTCACGTTTATTAACAAACAGGTTGAGCAGTATGGAAGAACCCAAACAAGGCTTTTGTACAACGGAGAAATAGATAATATTGCATATATTAAAACCAAAATAGTACAATCCTTTTTAAAAAGAATAGATAATAAAACATTTGCAGAAGTAGTTTATAAAATTGCTCAAAATCCTAATGAAAACAGGGCAGGCATTGCAGATTTTGTTGTTTGGAATAATGATAAATTAGCCTTTATCGAAACAAAAAAAATGAGAGAAAAAATAAGAAGTTCACAATTATTTTGGATTGATTTTATGTTGAAAAATGATATTAATATTCAAATTGTTAGGTTAAAAGGTATTTAGAAACTTAAAGGGCAAAATTTTCTAGATGAGTTTATTTCTAAATTAACTCAAGTACTTTATTCAAAGAAAAATATTGAAAATTTTATGAAGTAGTACTAATTTTAATTTAGTTAATTTATTGTAATTTTTTGTGATTTTTATTCTCTACGGTCACCAAATTGTCCCCAAGCAGGTTTTTGTTAAAAACACAAAATCCTTAAAACCCTTGATATAGTTAAAATACGCCTGGCGCGATTCGAACGCGCGACCTACGGCTTCGGAGGCCGTCACTCTATCCAGCTGAGCTACAGGCGCATAATTAATATTCTATCTTGTCAGGCTTGAGCATCCATTTCTCAAACACATTATAAGCTTCTTCCCGCTGTATTTGTTTGAAAACCTTTTTCCGCTCCCCGATGCCCTTAGACATCTCTTCATAGATAAAATCGTCCCTAAACCCGATTAAATCCGCATCTTCTTTTGTGTTTGCGTAATAAATTTTATCTATATTCGCCCAATATATTGCCGAAAGACACATCGGACAGGGCTCACAACTTGTGTAAATTTCACAACCGGCAAGGTCAAAAGTGTTGAGGTTTTGAGAAGCTTCCCTAATAGCGACAATTTCCGCATGAGCAGTAGGGTCATTAGTGCTTAGGACCTGATTAAATCCTTTACCGACAATTTCACCGTCTTTCACAATAACTGCCCCAAAGGGACCGCCAAGATTATTGTTCATTCCATACGCAGAAAGTTCAATTGCTGCTGACATAAATTTTGATTCGATATTCAATTTTAAACCTCTTTTTTGACAATAAATTTATACAAAGTTTGTATTCGCCCCAATAATAATAGTAACAAATTCCTGTTCTGTAAAGGCTAATTGAATTTATAACACTCAAATCAAATTTTATAATATCTTTTAAAAACTTGGCTTGATTCAAAAATTAATTTACAATTACAATAACCATCAATAGTTTAAAAGAGTTTTTTAGAAATGTCAGAAACAAAAAAAGAATTTAAAATAAAATTCAGGGGAGTGAGGGGAAGCTATCCTGTTTGCTCGGCGAATCAGGTTAAATTCGGCGGCAACACTTCCTGCGTAGAAATTATGATGAACGGCAAGCTGATCATAATAGATGCCGGAACAGGGATTATAGGCCTGGGGAATGACCTTGTAAAAGACTACCTGGCAAGCGGCACAAGTTCTGAAAACAGGAAACCTATTGAAGCTATTGTTGTTTTTAGTCATTCTCACCTTGATCACATTCAGGGATTTCCTTTTTTCCAGCCTGCATATATAAAAAACAGCAATATTTATATGTACGGATTCAAGTCAAGAAGCAAAGAATTTGGACAAGTGCTTGCTGAAACGATTTTTGACCCTATTTTTCCCATAGAATTAAATGAAATGTCCGCTAAAATATCCATAAACAGCATCCAGGAAACGCAAGCAATAATAATTTATCCGGACAAATCTGAGCCTGAGGTTATAAGGGTAAATAATGAAAATGATATTAATGTAAAAGAGGATGTAATAGTAATAAGATGTTGCAAAAGTGATGCTCATCCTAAAGATGGTGTGTTAATGTTCCGGATAAGCTATAATGGAAGATCAATTGTCTATGCAAGCGACAAAGAAAGCTATGTTGGCGGGGACAGCAAACTCACAACCTTTGCAAGAAACACTGATTTATTGATACATGACGCTCAATACACAATCGAAGACTATGTATCTCCAATTATGCCCAAACAAGGATACGGACACAGCACTCCTGATATGGCAATAGAAGCTGCAAAACTTGCAAACGCAAAGCAACTCGTTTTATTTCACCTTGACCCGGGTTATAGCGATGAATTTCTGGAAAAAATCGAGAAAAAAGCTCGAGGGATGTTCCAAAATACAATAATGGCTTATGAAGGGCTGGAAATCGATCTGATGCAAACATGCCAAAAGTAAGAATCTTAAAAGTAGTAAGCATCATTTTACTAAGTATTTTATGTCAGGGAAACTCTTTTATCATCAACCCGACTAAAAATGCCGTATGGCACAATGAAAAAGGCTTAAATTATCTGGAATTAAATGATTATGCTTCTGCAATACAAGAATTCCAGCTGGCAATTATCCTTAATCCAAATTCGGAAATTTCCGCTGTTTTCAATAATAATCTTGGTTTAACTTTATATGAGCTTGGTGATTACGGTTCTGCGGAAAAGTATTTTAAAAAGTCTATTGAACTTAGTCCAAATTTCCTTGAATATTATGATAATTTCATAAACACATACAGACAAAGACAGCTGCTGGACAAGTTAATAGCAGAATATGAAAAAAAAATACAACAAAATCAAAATGATTTTTATGCTTTTTTAATGCTGGGACTAATCCACAAAAACCACAGGGACAAGGAACTAGCAGAGCAATATTTATATAAATGCATAAAAATGGCGCCGTATTTAGAGTTAACAGGTCAATTAAAAAAAATGGTCAAAGAATTAAAATAAAACCCAAAATATTTTTTATTTCAAGAAACTCCGCCGGACTTATTAACTTGAATCTCTAATTAACTTAAGTCTCGAATTAAACGAAAAGCAATGATAAGCTAATGAAATTTCTCAAAATCCCCGCCCACAGCCACCCTTAAGAGGTGGTTAAAGGCAAAGCCTTTAACAATTCTATATAGATTTTGAGAAATTTCATTAAAAATCAATTCACGACTCGAGTTAATTATAAAAAATTAAAATTTTAATTCAGTCATATTAAGTATTATAACCATTTAGAGATTCAGGTTTATTAGGGTCTTTTTTTAACATATGATAGAGTTTGAACGCATCAGAATTATTTTTATTAAAAGATATAGTTTTCGGGGATTTTTCTTTTTCAGCAAATTTTTGATTCGGTTTTAAAACTTCAGCTGCGTATTTTTCAATATCAGGGGTATCTATTTCAAACAAGTGGAACCTTGCCGCTCCAAGATTGACGTTAAGACTATTTTCTTCAACTTTTATCCTGCTGGGCATTGAATATGCCGGTGATAAATCGTTGAGCTTCTGATTTTTCTTTAATGTAGGTATTTTTACAGTTCCTGATTCATAGCCGTTTACATTTCTATTTGCAACTGCAAGAAGGGTTTTACCTTTATGATGTCTTGCATAAGCAATGATACTGTCATTTTTATTACCCTCCACTTCAAGAGGGATATATGATCCTTTTGTGATCACATCTTCGTGTTTTTTTCTTGTCCGGAACATTTTACTCATATAATCGCCGATTTCGGGATTATCTCCTCCGGGTTTTCTGGAATGATTAAATATATCAACCCATTGCGCATGAGCATAAGCGATATTCGAGTCAGTGTTGGTCTTTTCAACTTCCTGATTTCTGTAAGGGTAAATATACTTATCACCCGATTCAAAACCGGTAACAAAATAAGGGTTTGTCATAGGAAGTGTTGCTTGAAGCCCTGTAGTTAAATTGCAATAAGGGACTCCCCCGTTTGCCATCGGGGATTTATCGTCATGAGTGGCAAATGTGCCGAGTAAACTTTTATTAGCAGGCAACTTGTGACTCATATCAATTATTTCCCTCATATAATCGTGAAGCATACCTGCTTTTGTCCATTGCGGGAATATGTGGTATTGTCCGTAAATTGAATCAAAACCGGCATTAAGAACCGTTTCCGGTCTATCTGCAGGAATATTTGCCATTGGTGAAGCGTCTTCGTAAGTATAACTTTCAGCAAGAAACCCGAATTCAGGATCTTTTTCCCTTGCATATCCAATAAGTTCTTTCCAGAATTCAGGGGGTTTATACCTTGAAACGTCTGCTCTTATGCCATCAGCGCCGAAATCCATTAACATATCCACATAACCTTTATGCATATCCATTAAAGGCTTGCTTAAAATACGTTTTTCCTTATCTTCCCAAACATCGAACGCGCGAATATCGTTCCAGCCCTGCGGAACTTTAGGATTTCCGTTCTTATCAACAGCGATCATATCAGGATTTTCTTCTGCAAACTTAATGGAAGCGCAGCTTGGCATATCAACCATAACTCTTATATCTCTTTTGTGGGCTTCTTTTACGAATTCTTTAGCCTGTTCATAAACATCTCTGGGATCATCAGGATTTGCTAAATCCGGATCTATTTCTGTATAAGAATCTACAGCATAAAGACTTCCTGCTGTACCCAACGCATTAGTCAATGTAGGAGGATTTATCGGCAAAAGATGAAGCGTGTTGACACCAAGACCTTTTAACTCATCAAGCCTGTCAATTGCGTTTAAGAAATTACCTTTTTTCTCGCCTTTATCAACATCGATAAGCTCATCGCCGTCTTTGTCTTTTGCGTTAAAAGTCCTTATTATAAGAGCGTATGTAACCGCTTTATTCTGCTCGAACATTTGTTTTAAATCATTTTTCCAGACAGTATCTTTCTGTTTAGGAACTGATTTCACAGGAGCAACACTATTAGCTTTCATTTCAAGCCCTGAAAGAGAATTTGACTGCTGTATACCTGACTTTCCATGAGATGACTTATAGAAATTATTGAGCACGCTGCTTTGAGGAAATTTTTCCAATAAACTTTTAGATGATGCGTTTCCAAAGGATGCAGAAGAATTTGCCTGTTTGTTAACAGGATTAGATGCCATATTCAATTTTTGTCTGTAATCAGTTGAAAAATTCATTATGCATCCTTAATTTCACTTTTAAATTCACTGTTGTTTTTTGCACTTTTTGATATCAGCAATAAAGTCGCTGCGGTTGTCGCCATTAAAGCTCCGACGCCTATCTTGCCGACTTTTGTAAACCAGGTTTTGAAGCCCTGTTTATCTTTGGCAGCTGAGCGAAGCATGTTCGCAGGTGATTCACCTGCCCACATTTCCGTGCGTCCGCTTACAACATTTTTTACACCATCAGGAGCTGATATGAATTCCATTACTTTTTTCGCTCCAACACTTGCTTTTCCGTACATGTTTTTGAGCAATTCCTGTCTTTTATTTCTGGTCATATTCTTAAGTTGGTTCCAGGTATCGTTACTGTCAATTCTTCTTACGACTTTGCTGAGTTCATCACTGTTTTTGTTTCTATGTCCCAGTAAATTTGAAATACCTAAAGAAGTTTTAGCGTTAATAACTTTATCCTGAGCTTTTGTTGTCATTTCTACAGCTGTTTTTGCCATTTCACTGCCGAAAATGCCATTTTTAAACTTGTTTCCAATTTGACCAGCCAATTTTGTGAGGAAATTTCCTGCTTTTTCAACGTTTGCCGTTGGTTTTGCGGCTGCTTTTTCCAATTGAGATTTTACTGCTGATGTTTGTCCTTTTTTATTAATATCTTTGATTCTGTCTGCTATTATCTGAGAACTTCCCACTGAATCTTTAGATTTTGCAAGTTTTTCAAGCGATTTGTCTTTAATTCCAAGAATATCAAGGAACTTATTTAATGCAGACTGCCTGTCATTCCCCCATCTTCCTTCCAAGGTTGCTGCATACATTTTATTCCATAGTTTTTCAGTCTTTGAAAACTGTTTTGTTTCGCTGTACATCTGGTTGATGAACCCTTTTGCCTGACCTGTTAATTTTCCGTTTTTCATTCCATGTTTAAAAGTCTCGTCAACCTGATTAATTGCGTTGTTTTTAATACTACTCGAACCCAATTTTTCAGCGAAGAATTTTTTCACAGATTGTGAGTCACCTGATTCCAACAGCGAATTAAGAACTTTTTGTTCCTGTTTAGCTGCATTATTTGTAATTTTTGAGAACATTCCGGCTACAGCCTTGCCTGCTTTTACCAAAGGATTTTTTGATCCTGTATCGATTCCTGCAGCTTCAAGTTGAGCCTGTGCTGATATAATTCTTGTATTATCGATAAGCTTTTTCAAAGGAGCTTCTGTTCTGTTAGCTATTAAACCTGCCATTATCGGCGTTGAAGCACCGGCTGAAAGCATCCACCAGGTATTAACACCTGTGGAAACTTTTGTCATTCTCTCTTGAATTTCTTCTTTTCTATTTGGAATATTTTCAGGAACATTAAGCTTTTTACCTGCTTTTTGCAGAGTTTTATCATCCATTAAATCCCACGGAATATACTGTGGGTCCTGGAAGAACGGCTTTCTCTCTCCGCCGGAGTTAATGTATTCAGTATTCAAGTCAACACCTGTTAGAGCTTTTACGGGTTTTGCAAGAATAACCTTGGGCCACAGCGACATAGACGCAAGCCATGCCCCTGCCCCGACAAACTGCATTCCTTTTGTAAACGGCGATTTCACAGCTGAAGCAAGTATTGTCGCAATACCCACCGCACCGAGCGCTAATGCCGGATCATTCAATTTTCCTAAACTATGGTCTGACCCTTCTCCTTTTAAGGCTTTAGAAAAGGTTTTTGAAGACTCAGAGAGTTGCTTTACAGGATTTGGGAAAACAGAACCTTTTACCAACTTACCTTTTGGTTTATTTATATCAGCCTTTGCCTGTTTATAAGTTCTGTTAATATATTCTCTTAAATCAATCTGTTTTTTATTCTGATTAGAAAAACCTACCGAATCTCTGTTTATTGTTTTTATTAAATTTTTTCTCTCTAAAATAAAAGAATTTGCACCGGAATTTTGAGATAAATTTTTAGCCGGACTAATATTTTGCGGCACATACCCCGTATTTTGAATGTATTTAGTTTTCGAGTTTATACTATCCATTTTTGTTCCTGTGTTTATAAAATATATTCATTTTCCTTCCGGCTTGGAACTCCGGAAACTGAAAGTTTTTGAGCAAATTCAGCAAAATTTTCGCCAATTTTATTCGCTATTATTGACCGGTTTTTTAATTCAAATTTGTCTTTAAAATCAGGTTTATCGCTAGGTTTGATTTTTGATATTTTTAAAATATTGCAATTTGCAAGGACGATCCCCGCTGCGGTCGCAAGAATAAAGCCTTTGCCCAAATGTTTTTTAGCAGCTCCCTCTATTTTGTTGCCTTTCCACAGTTCAGTAAAACTGTTTTTTACGTGGCTTAGCAAATGGTCGTTCGTGACTCTTGCGGCACCCTGTAAACTTTTTCCTATATTTTTTAATGTCGGGGAAGCCTTTATCGGCTTAACGACATTATTCACAATATCTGTTTTTAAATTCCTGCCTATGCTCTGCCAGCCTTCATAATTAGACATTCCTATCGCAACCCCTGCCATCGGCACCATAAGAGCTGATTTCCACGCTTTTGACGCCACTATTGCGTTTTGAATATAAGGTTTTACCTCTTTGTCAGGAGCCCTTAAATCCTCTTTAACTCCCATTTTTTTAGCGAGCTCATCGTATCTTCTATTTACAATATCAGGATTCTCCGCAACTTTTACAGG
>CAYZIV010000045.1:0-8238 GCA_964478475.1 uncultured Gammaproteobacteria bacterium
AGAAATTTTCAGAGACTCTGAAGAATGTTTTTTAGTGCTTGATAAGGATAAAAAAATTCTTTACCTGAACAATAAAGCAGCATCGTTATTGGGACAACCTTTTTCATCAACAGAGATTGAGCATCTTTTTACTTTTGATATTTGTATTTTAAATAATAATGATATTTTTAATTATAACCCTTTACATGAGGCCGTTTTAATTAAGGAAAACTTGAAAAGTGAAGTGCTGTTTCAGTTGAATGAAAATGAATACAAGAATTTTTGTTTGAGAAGTTATAAAAATAGTGATAATACAATAATTATTTTGTCAGATACATCTATTAATCAGCAATTTATAGAAAAAGAGCGGCTTCTTAAGGAATATGAAGTAAAAATAACCGAACTTGAAGCGAACAATAAAGAATTTTTGCAATTGCAGGAGCAGGCTCAAAATTTAGCAATACGGACAGGATTAATAAATAGAATTTCAAATTCAATAAGAGAAAGTCTTGATTTAGAAAAAATAATCGAGATAGCTTTAGTGGAAATTTCTCAGACACTCGGAATTGATAAAAGTTATTTTGCAGCTTTTGACGAGGAGCAAAATTTATTTATTTTAAAAAACAGTTGGAATTTAAATCAAAAAGACAGGGAATTATTTAGAGAACTTAATCCTGTCGATGATTTTGGAATAAATCAGGCATTTGTTGCCCATAAAACTTCAATATCTTCTGTAATGACGGATTCTGAAACAAATAATATTCAACCCAGATTGATTACACCGGTTTTATATCGAGATAAAATATTGGGAATACTTGTTTTTTATCATGTTAATAACAAAAGAATCTGGCATGAAGAGGAAATAACTTTAATTGAAGGGTTAACATCCCAGCTTGCTTCAGCTATAAATCAGGCAGAATTATTTAAAACAACTTTAAAGCAAAAAAATGAACTTGAAAAAGCGATTTTGCGACTAAAAGAAACTCAATCTCAACTTGTGCAATCCGAGAAAATGGCTTCTTTGGGTCAGTTAATAGCTGGAGTAGCTCATGAAATAAACACACCGCTTGGTTCTGTTAATAGCAACAATAATATTTTTTCAAAATGCATAAGTAAAATTATCACAGATATAAAAGATCAAGATATTGTTGAAATAATGGAAGAATCAATAAACACTAGTAATGAAGCTATAAAAAGAATCAGCAGCCTGGTTAAATCATTGAAAAATTTTGCAAGACTCGATGAAGCAGAATATCAAGAAACAGATATTCATGATGGGATAAAAAGCACGTTAACACTTATAAATCATGAAGTAAAAGATAGAATAGAGGTTATACAAGAGTTTGAGGATATACCTCTGATTAAATGTTATCCCGATCAACTTAATCAAGTTTTTATGAATATTTTGATTAACGCTTGTCAGAGTATTGAAAAGACAGGAAAAATAAAAATAAAAACAGAAAAACATGATAATAATGTATTAATAACAATATCAGATACAGGAAAAGGCATAGCCAAGGAAAATATTAACAAAATATTTGATCCCGGCTTTACCACCAAAAGATCAGAAATGGGAACAGGTCTGGGATTATCTATTTGTTATAAAATTATAGAAAAACATAATGGTAAAATTTCAGTGGAAAGTACGGAAAATCAAGGAACAGCATTTAAAATAACTTTACCTTGTTAAATAAAAAACATATGAATAAAGCACATAAAAAAATAACAGGAATATGGGGATATCCTGATCCGGATATATTAGAAAAAATCAAACGGGAATACCCTGAAAACCTTATTATAGATCTTGATATAAACTATAACAATCCATCTTCAGGGATTTTACCCGATGCTTATTGCAAGATTATGAAAAATATTGTAGATAATGCTGTTGAAATGAAAGACGACATTGAATTAATCATAGCTTCAGTGGGCAGAGAAAAATGTGATTCGGGGTGGTTCGCTGCGAAAATCCTGGAAGAGATGGGATTCAATGTTATTCGGACAAAATGCGAAAATTATGGAAATAAAAGAGCAGATACACTTATATCTACAAGTAATCTGCCGCTTAAGAAAAAAATTACCGCTGTAATGGATAATCTTATTGAAAAACAGGAAATATCCCTTGAGCCGGTAAAACCGGAATTTGGATTTTGGGGGGTGCCGCCAAATGATCTTGATTTTCTTGATATTTTCCCTGATTCTACGCATGTTTACGGCTGGGTAAGGGCTGTAGAAGCTCAAAGACCTGCTGATCTTGATCTGGAAATGTTTGTGGATGAAGATGTCCCTACAGTGTTTTTTGCGCAGACTTTTTGTGCGAAAATGCAATTAGCAAAATATCTCGCGAAAAAATATGGCGGAATCTACATTGATGTTGACGATATAGCTTCTAATTCCGTAAAAGCAAAGATAGAAGCGTTTATAAAACTGGGTTAACTTTAAATGACTAAAATTTATGCAGATGCAGGAACAAGTTGGAGTAAAATCCTCGAACTCTATGAAGATGAACAGGAGTTTGAAAAAAGCTCTTTGCTTCAAATAAACAATTTGTCTGATTTTTCAGTCTGTGAAAACGGGAGTTCTTATTCTGATAGAGAAGGACAAATTTTTAAAGGCAGGACTTTTATTTTTCCTACGAAAATTTTTTCTCAAAAAAGTATAGAGTTATGCGGGGCAACCGGTCATATGGTAAAACAAAAACTAAAACCCCAAGGTGTATATCAAAACGAAGCTGTTGCCCTGGCATATGGTTTTCAAAAAAAGGTTAAAGATCTCCAAAATGCTACTATTATTGATATAGGCAGCAGGGATCTTAAATGGATTAAATTTGAAGAAAATAAGTTTAAAGACTTGGATTGGAATGGTAATTGCGGAAGTTCTACCGGTGCTACAGCCGAGATGTTGTGCAGATTTTATGATATTGATCCGGAAAATCTTGTACCGCAAAAAGAAAAAATTTCTGTAACCTGCGGAGTTTTTGCCATGGAAAAAATTATGGACGAAATAATTTCCGATACACCGGCAGATATTGCTGTGGCGAAATATATTCATGGAATAGCTTATAATGCCTGGGTTTTTTCAAAAAAACCTGATAAGGTTTATTTGTCCGGCGGGTTTTGTATGAATAAATGTTTTATAGAATCCCTTGGATTTTACTGTGAAGTTGTTCCAATGGGACGATTTATGCTTATTGAGGGTTTGTTTTAGGGTTTTTTATTATATGTCCGCAGTTTTTGCAAGCCAGATATTCTTTTGAACTGTCAATAGGCAGATAAATATGGTTTTCACATTCAGTCGAAAAATCTTCTTCTTGCTCGTTTTTGTTGACAGCTGATTTTTTATTTTTTAAGGTTTTAATTATTTTAATTATTTTTTCAATAATGTACATTTTTATTTAATTTTTATTGAATGTAAGGTATATCAAGGACTTTCAATCCATTTACAGTTGAAATATTGATCAATTCTTCAATATTATAAAAACGGCATCCTTCTAAGAGGAATCTCAACTCTGTCCACATATTTCCGTCTGTGAAAGGTTTCAGGATATCAGCAATGTTATCAGAGCCTATCGCTACGTTGATTCCGGCAGGAGTCATTTCATCAACGGGAGTCACTGAATTATGTACAGGAGCAAGCTCCTCGCTTCTTTGTCCGTCAATCCATGCTGTTGGGCAGCTTATTACATTTAGCTTTGCTTGATTCATCAATTCATAAAGCTCTTGCCTGTACTCTTTTTTATGAGCGCCGACTGAAATGCAGTGAATTGCTGTTACTCGACCTTCAAGACCATGTTGGATGGTCTTTTTGGCCAGAAGTTCTGTTTCTTTTTCCTGTGCTGTGTTTAGCTGGTCGACGTGCACATGTACCGGTTTATTGTATTTTTTTGCTGTTTCCATAAGAATGTCAAGATGTTCTTCTTCTTGTCCTGCATCTTTTGCAGGAAGCCCGCCTATGATATCCACGAATTCCGCTCCGAGGTCAAACCATTTGCGTGATTCCGGGTTTACAACGCCTTTTAATGCCTGGTTAATGAATTTTACTTCAATATCGCCGGAAAGTCGATCTTTGAGCATTTGAGCTGCTTTTATGCTTTTGTCGCTGATCACTTCATCAACATCTATAAAAGTTCCCACAGCCTGAATTTTTTGTTCAATCATATTCTCGATAGCATATGCCATTCTGTCATAAATTTGAAAAACCGTTGAACTTTTTTTAACCGAATCCACAAGATACCACTTTTCTTTCAGTGTTGCTCTGGCAAGATGAAAATTGTCAACATTTATAGTGTATGCCCTGTCTAAATGAGTATGAGTATTAACAAATCCGCCTTTTTTGTCGATTCCCTCCAGAATGATTTCTTTTAAGAGGTTTTCTCTGCTCTTTGTTTGTGTTGTTACAGGAGTAATGTTTCTTCGAAGTAAATCTACTGTTTTTACCGATGTTTCTTGTTGAATCGCCATAATCAAATCTCCTTTATAATCTGTTTTTGTTTTAGTTGAAAAATTTTAGTCAAAAAAAATCCGAATATTAAATTCGGATTAAAAAAAGAATGTTTATAAAAAAAAGAGAGGAAATTAAAAACCTCTCTTTTTTTAAATTTAAAATTATTATCCTTTGCCTGGCGGCATGAAATAAATTTATCGTTTTGTCCCGTATTTTTGATTAAAAATTTTTTCATTTTTTTCTTTCTGTTTTTAGGCAAAAAAAATTTATGGGCAAAATTTTTTTACATCTATTTCAGGTTACACTTTATTAACCACACTGTCAAGCATAAAAAGGTTTAATTTTTTTTGTTGAATGTTAAATTAATTTTGAGAACTTTATAGTTTTCAGTTTTATTTTATATGTTCTTGTATTATTATATTTAATGAATAAATAGACTTAGTGGGAGTCAGTTAATTTGACAACAGCAATTTATCCGGGAAGTTTTGATCCTATTACTAATGGGCATTTTGATGTTCTTAACAGAGCTTCGAAAATTTTCGATAAAGTTATTGTTGTAGCTTTGCTGAACTCAAATAAAAAATCTTTTCTTTCAATAGAAACAAGGATGGAACTTATTAAAGAATCTGTTAAAAATATTGAAAATATTGAAGTTGACAGTTATGAAGGTTTAACAGTAGAATACGCTAAAACCAAAAATGCAAAAGTACTAATAAGAGGACTAAGGGCGGTATCTGATTTTGAATATGAAATGCAAATGGCGCAGGTAAATAAGAATCTTAATTCAGAACTTGATACAATTTTTTTAGTTCCGGGTGTAGAAAATAATTTTCTATCATCTAGTATAGTAAAAGAAATAGCATTATTTGATGGTGATATTTCGGGATTAGTTCCTGAGCCGGTCAATAATTATTTTATAAATTTAGTTAAATAAAGATAAATTCGGGGTGATGAATATGTCAGTAAATAGTATTTATAAACTTTTAGATAAGCTGGAGATGATGATACTTAAAGGTGCACCAATTCCTTTTTCACCTTTTGTAATGATAAATCATGAAAAAATTATTGACATCCTCGATAAAATAAGAGCTTCAATTCCGGGAGAAATCCAGGAAGCTCACAGCATACTTAAAAAAAGTGAAGAAATTCAGATAGAAAGTCATAGAAGAGCGGAACTTCTTTTAAGTGAATCCAGAAATGAAGCTGAGAGAATTTTGAGCGAATCTGAGTTGTTAAAAGCTGTTCAGGCAGAAGCCGGTAAAATTAGAGAAGAAGTTATTTCAGAAACTGAATCTATAAGAATCACTGCCAGAGAAGAAGCTGAACAAATAAAAAAGAATGCAGCAATTGAGGCTATTAAGATAAGAGAAGGAGCTGACAGATATGTGGAAGAAGTTCTATCAACCCTTGATAGTAATCTTAGTGAAATGCACGCAATTGTTAAAAATGGACAAAGACATCTGGAAAGTGTAAAAGAGGAAACAATGGCTATTATGGCAGAGAATGAGCCTGAAGAAAAAAAGCCTAAAGAAAAGAAACCTCTTTCGTATAAGATTAAAAAATAAGTTTCACCAAAATTAATTCGCGGTTCAGGTTAATTAACCTGAATCTCTAGTTATAAAAAATTAAAATTTCTTAAAGTTTTAAAAAAGATTGTTAAGGGCAAAGCCCTTAACACACCTATAAGGGTGTGGAGGGTGGGTTTTTAAGAAATTTTGATTCAGCAATAACAAAGATTACAGTTTTTTAGTGATTAATATTGTTTAATAATCTGCAATTTTCATCGAAAGTTTTTTCCTGATCTTTATATATTGAAATTCTTTTTATAATTTCGTCAAAATCAACTTGATGAGCGTCAAAATCAGGACCGTCAACGCATGCAAATTTAACTTCCCCTCCGACTGTTAGTCTGCAAGATCCGCACATTCCTGTGCCGTCAACCATAATTGTATTCATGCTGGCTGTTGTATTAATTTTTTGGGGTCTTGTAAGTTCAGCAACTGCTCTCATCATAGGAACAGGTCCTATTGTAATTACATGATTAATTTCTTCTTGCTGCATAAGCTCTGTTAGTTGGTTTGTAACAAGGCCTTTTTTGCCCAAAGAGCCATCATCTGTTGTTATAAAATATTTATCACTTACAGTTTTCATTTTTTCCTGCCAAAAAATAAGCCCTGCGTTTCTGGCTCCAACAATAATATAAACTTTATTTCCAGCTTCTTTTAATGCTTTTGCCATAAGATAAGCAGGAGCAGCTCCATAGCCTCCTGCTATACAAACAATTGTGCCGTAATTCTTAATTTCTGTCGGGATTCCCAGCGGGCCGGCAAGATCGTGTATCTCTTCTCCAACAACCAGTTGGGCTAGTTTTTTTGTTGAATATCCAACCGCCATAAATACCATTGTTAGTTCATTTTTTTCTTTATTAATATCAGCAATGGTAAGAGGTATTCTTTCTCCATTTTCATCTATTCTAAGGATTATAAATTGACCGGCTTGAGCTCTTTTAACTATATATGGAGCTTCTACTTTTATTTCATAAAGATTTTCATCAAGTTCTTTTTTTTCAAGAAGTTTATATCCCATTTTTTTATACCGCCTTTTATTTAGTTAATTATTATATTTAATATTTTAGGAGTAAAAAGTATAATCCCCAAACTTATGGAAGTTAACACAGCTATTAAAACTGATCCTGCTGCTATATCTTTTGATATTTTTGCTATTTCAGAATATCTATTCCCAAAATAAGTGTCGATAATATATTCTGCTGAAGTGTTTATAAGTTCTGCAAAGAGCACAAACCCTATAGAAATAAAAATCAAAGCGGTCTCGACAGGATTAAATTTTAGGATAATAGTAAAAATTATAACCGCCAGCGCTATTAATAACTCTGTGCGAAAATTTTTTTGTGACTTTATAGCTATTCGGATCCCTCGAAAGGCATTTTTAAAACCTGATAAAGTTTTTTTGTTTCTATATTTGGTCATTAAAATTAATAATAAATCATTTTAAACTAATAAATACTCATTATTATTATAAAATAATTCAATAATTATATATACTGAATAATAATTTTTTGATAAAAACCGGAACTGTTTTGTATTTTTGTCGCCTTATATATTAGAGGATATTAATCACTTGTTTATGTTCCTTGATTGTTGTAATTTATAATTATATTTAGAAAATATAACCGAAAGGTAAGCAAAAATGGTAAAAAAGATTATCAACGAAGACACAAAACTATTTATGACCGGAAATGAGGTTATAGCTTATGCGGCGGTTGCGGCAGGGGCAGAATTCATGTACGGTTATCCGATTACACCGCAAAATGAAATTATGCATACCTGGTGTAAACTGCTCCCCAAAACTGAAGCTGGCTTCCTTCAAACAGAAGATGAAATTTCAGCCGGCTTTTCTACAGTTGGAGGGATTTTAGCCGGTAAAAAAGCATTCACAGCAACAGCAGGACCTGGAAACGTCATTATGCAAGACGCTATGTCAATGGCAGAAATGATGAGAATTCCTTTTGTTTGCGCAGTAATGCAAAGAGGCGGACCAAGCACCGCTACAGTTATCTATGCTCAGCAGGAAACTACTCTTACCTGTTTTGGAGGCAATGGTGAAGGCTACAGAATCGTGTATTCAACCGCTGGCCACCAGGATCTTTACGACTATACAATAAAAGCATTTAATACAGCATGGAAATATAAATTTCCTACATTTGTGCTTGCTGACGGATACCAGGGTAAAATGAGAGAACCTCTAACAGCTTATGATCCAGAAGCCAGAGGTATAAAAATGATACCTGCGACCCCA
>CAYZIV010000046.1:0-8158 GCA_964478475.1 uncultured Gammaproteobacteria bacterium
CCTAAAAACCTTTTTATATGATTATTTTAAAGAAATGATAGGCCGCAAAGAAAACTTATTTAACAATACGTCGATAAAGAAAGACATTTTTTCTCACATAAGAGGCGAAAAATCGCTTATAATAATAGTTTATCAAACCAACATTATAGATTGCGACAGATATATTTCCAAAATCAAAGAAGCAGCAGCCCATGATGAAAAATCTTACCGGGAGAACATTTTAATGTATATGGCAATATCTCGAATAAGCCATGATCTTCTTGAATATGCAACCCGGGAGCTTCATTTAGAAAAGTTTGAAAACTCGGGCATATGGGACATTTACATTTTTAAGGAAAAGAAATGAAAAAAAAGATTTTAATCACCGCATCAACCTTTCCGGGATACAAAGGGGACAAATCTCCTGATTTTATATACACTTATGCGAAAAATTTATCTAAATATTTTGATATAACAGTATTATGCCCTTTCAAAAAAGGTTCTAAAACCTATGAACACAAGGAGGGCATAAGAATTTATCGATATAAATATTTGCCGGGCTTATTGGGAACACTATCTTCCGGCAGCGGAATCACTGCAGAGCTTCGCAAAAATCCAATAAATTATTTACAAATCCCGTTTTTCTTGTTTTTCCAATTAGTAAACCTTATAAAACTGGTGAAATCTAGGGATATACAAGTCATTCACGCACATTGGATTATTCCGCAAGGCTTTATAGCGGCAATTTATAAACTTTTTTTTAATAAAAACATAAAAGTAATTTGCACGGCTCATGGCGGGGATATTTACGGATTAAGGGGATTTTTCGCCAATTTTGTCAAAAAACTCACCATCAGACACTGCGATAAAATAACTTGCGTAAGCAAAGAATTGAAAAACGAGATTTTAAACCTATATAACAAAAATAACATTGATATTATCCCTATGGGCATAGACACTAAGCAATTCCATCCTGATAAAAACGAGGGAGGAAGGAATATTGATCTTATCTTTGTGGGCAGATTAGTGGAAAAAAAGGGATTACGGTATTTAATAGAAGCATTGCGTGAAGTTATAAAGAAATTTCCGAAAATCAAACTGGCAATAATCGGGGATGGCCCTGAAAAACAGTCTTTAATGAAGTTGACACAAACACTGGACATAGGTGAAAACATTATATTTAAGGGATGGATTTCCCAGGAGAAACTGCCATTATACTTAAGTTCTGCCAAAATTTTTGGTGGGCCTTCTATAACCGGATCGGATGGAGACAGCGAAGGGTTTGGGCTAGTTTTTGCAGAGGCTCTCAGTTGCGAGACACCGGTAATCACCACCAATTTGCCGGCCATATCAGATATAGTTCAAACTGACTTTAACGGGCTTTTAGCGAAGCCCAAAGACCCCGGGGAATTAACGGAAAAAATATTATATTTATTGGAAAATCCCACTATAGCCAGGAAAATGGGCATAAGCGGCAGAGGTTTTGTTATAAAAAATTTTGATTGGGAAGTTATCGCCCAAAAATACAGTGCTATTATTGAAGAATTATAGGCAGGTTTTAAGCTTTACCTGCGATTTATTTAAAAAACTATTTGTTTTATTATAAAAGACACAGATAATATCAGGATAAAAAAATGATTTCAGTTGTAATACCCACATATAACGGGGCAAAATATATAGTAAGTGCTATAAACTCTGTTTTGCAACAAAGTTATCAGGATTTTGAAATTATAATTATAGACGACGGCTCGACTGACAACACCCGAGAAACTGTAGAGCAAATGACCGATGAGCGTGTGAGGTATTTTTACCAAGCCAACCAGGGGCCGTCTGCGGCCCGAAACAGAGGGGTTGAATTATCCAGAGGTGAATTTATAGCTTTTTTAGACTCAGACGATTTATGGCGACCTGACAAGCTGGAAATTCAGCTTAACGCATTTAAGCAGCATCCTCATGTTGATCTTATTTTTTCCAATATTGAAATGTGTTATGAAAAAAGCGGGGCAAAGTTTATTAAAAAATTCCCTAACTTTGCAAACAAAGAGCTTTTATTGAAAAATCTTTTGATAATCCCCATGAATACTGTTCCTTACCCCTCTACGGTTTTAGTTAAAAAAGATGCATTAATTAGGGCGGGGTTATTTGACAAAGATATCATAGTTTGTGAGGACTGGGATTTATGGCTGAGAATGGCTGTTTATACTAATTTTTATTGCGTAAATCGAATATTGACAACGGCAATAAAACCTGAAGGCAGTTTATCCGGTTTTTCAAACTATAAAAAATCTTTTATCAGCAGCATTAAGACCCTGGAAAAGTTTTTTTCCCAGCCGCATTTAGACGATAATTTACGAAAACTTGAATCCAAAGCCTATGCTTTTTTACATTTTAATTATGGTTTTATGTATTTTAGTTCTCAAGACGGTTATGCCAGGTCGTTTTTATCGTTAAAACAGTTAATTAAGCCTTTATTAAACTTATATGTAAGATTTTTTATTTGAAATATTTATTTAAAACCACGATTTTCCATTTATTTGGGATAAATTTTAGCATTATTATTAAAATAAAGGTTCTTAAGCAAAGCAAAAAATTATACAGGTACATTTTTGGACTGTTCACATATTTAGAAACCAGCCTCCACTTATCAATTCTTTTTTTAAGGGTTGAAAAACGAGGGTTTTCAAACACATTCATAGAAGAAATTCCTCCGCCCAAATAACGGGCAATTACCAGGTTTTGTTTTTGGAATTTCAGGTTTTGATTATATTTAAAGTCCAAAAGAAGGGCATAATCTGCAAATTGCTTGTGTTTTGGGTCAAACTTATTATTTTTAAGATAGTGAATTTTAGTAAAACAGCTTTGATGACAGGGAAACCATTTCCAAAAATCCGCATTAACCGGGGGTGCAGAAATTATTTTTTGACAGGAATATGTCCCTATTTGGAAATTAACCAAAGTATCTCCATAAATTATGTCACTACTTAAATTAGCCTGTGAAAAAACCGTTTCAATGACGTTATTAGAATAAAAACTGTCCCCGGCGTTCATAAAATTAATATAATCACCTGTTGCCAGCTCAATCCCTTTATTCATGGCGTCAAAAATGCCGTTATCCGGCTCGCTGATTATTTTAGAAATTTTATTGCGATATTTTTCTATTATATCAAGGGTTTCGTCAGTTGATCCGCCGTCTATGACGATATATTCAATATTAGGGTAACTTTGCTCTATAACGCTCAATATTGTGTTTTCAATATGATCTTTTGCGTTTAAAACTACAGTTATAACTGATATAAGAGGATTGGTATTTTGCATATTTTAAAATTCAACTTATAATAAATTAGAAATTATTTTTATTATAACCTTTTAAGGCAATTTTACTAAATGAAAAAAGTATTTTACCGACTAAAAACGTATTTATGGCGAAAAAAGCGGAATTTTACCATCCGTTTATTAAAGACAATCCTGCCCTTTACTCGAGCTTATGTAAAAAAAATCTGTTTTAATGAAACGTGTTTTGATTTTTATATAAGTAATTCTGACGCTAAAATCTGGTATGACACAATGGGAGACAAGCTTTATAAGCGGGAATTGGAGTTTATTTTTAATAATTTACTGGAAAAAAACGATATAATGATGGAAATAGGATCACATCAGGGTTTTACAGGGATTCTTTTTTCAAAACGAGTTGGCGAAAACGGTAAAATACTTTGTTTTGAACCCAATTCCGGAAATTTTGAAATTCTGCAAAAAAATATACAACTAAACAAAATTCAAAATATTATAGCAATTAACCGGGCTCTTGGAGATAAAAAAGGGGAAATTGAAATAACAACAGAAGATTCCAACTCATATATAATTCAAAAATCACAAAACCAAAGTCAAAAAGTCGATATGGAAACAGCAGATAGTTATATACACTATAATCCCACATTTTTGAAAATTGACATTGAAGGAGCGGAAATGCTCGCGTTAAAAGGAGCGCAGCAAATTTTAAAAACCCTGCCCAAACTGGCCATTGAAATACATAAAAACCTGATAATCAGCAGATATAACGCTGATTTAAAAGAACTGTTAAACTTAATTCCTTTTGAATATTACAACTGCCATATCCAATACGACGAAGGGGAAATCATTCCATTAAAAACCCCTGAAGACTTAGTGTCTTTTGAATACACCACGGCGCATTTGTTTGCTCGCCCTGTACAATAAATTTCCGAAATAAAACAGTCGTCATAAATCAGGACTTGAATAAATGATAAAAAAATTCTTAAAAAGCTTTTATATTAGCAATTTTAAAGCAAATCAACTTAAAAAACACAAAAAACAAGAAATATTCCGAATTTTATGCGAATTAACCGGAAAAAATATAACCGAAACTACAGGAAAAATATATGTATTAGGCGATAGCCACACCAATTTTTGGAGCGGGTCTGAACAGGTCTTGTTTATCCGCTTTAAAAATGGAATTGAAAAGGGGCTGGACTTGATTCCATTTTTTGAAACTTACCACTTGGGGCCCGCCTTAGCTTTTAACTTAAATAATCCTCATTCAAAAACCAGAGCCTCACAAAAAATTGATTTTTTAATAAAAACCGGTTATATTCCGGAAAAATCAACCATAATGATGTGTTTTGGTGAAATAGACTGCCGAGCTCATATTTTAAAACAAGCGGATATCCAAAATAAAAAACCTGAAATAATAGTACATGAAACGGTTTTTAACTATATTGAATATAGTAAAGCACTCCAAGCTAAGGGTTTTAAAATAATTTGCTGGGGAGCTACAGCCACACTAAAAGATAATACAACACAACATCCTGAATTTCCACGCTGCAAAGACGAAATAACCCGAAATGAAATAACACGAATTTTTAATGAACACCTGGAAAAACAATGTTTGGATAATAATATCGTTTATTGCAGCATTTTCAACGATTTAGTCGATTCAAACAATCAAACCATAGCTAAATACTACTCTCAAGATAAATGCCATTTGTCACAAAATGCGCTAAAACTCGCAATTCAAGAACTTTTAAATAAAAAAGCCTTAACTGTAAACAAAAACACTTTAAAAGCCGGACTTAATTAATTCAAAAGGTTTTTTAATAAAATCTATTAAAAATATCGACTTCACTTGCATTTTAAATATTTCTCGGATAGGAACATAAAACATTCCCGTGAAAAAATAGATAATAAAGTAGGAAACCAAACTGGCATAAGCCGCTCCCGTTATTCCAACTGATTTTATCAGAATATAATTCAAAATAACATTAACTCCAAGCCCGATAATTAAGGTGATTAGAAAAAAACGGATGTAATTTTTAATAACCAGCCAGTACCACAAACAAAGCCCGCTAAACGCAAAAATTAAAGAAAAAACATGAATATATAAAATTTCCGCAGAAAAAATAAATTCCCGCCCCCATAAAAAGGCGATCACCTTGTCAGAAAACATTAAAACTAAAAAATTTACCCCGTAAGCCGCTAATGTCAAATAATTAAAAAGTGTTTGGTAATCTTTTTTATAATGTTCAAAAGGCTTATCCTTTTCCAACTTGATCAAAACCGGATAAACAGATAATAAAACCGCATTTATCATAAATAAAAATGTGGATAAAATCAATGCCGAAACACTATATAACCCTACAGCGTAGTCATTTAACATGTTTTTAAGCATAACTTTATCAATACTAAGTATAGCAGCGCTTATAAAACCAATAAAAATAAACGGCAAACTGATTTTCAGTAAATTTTTAATTTCATCAAAATTTATATGAAAATTTTTCCACTTAAACCGCGACTCATTTTTTAAAAATAAATAAATTAAAACCACAGCCATAATAAATGCTTCAATTGTAACTGCCGCCCCAAAATAAATTACAGAAAAACCCATAAAAATAAATACTATTTTAAAACCTGCCGCAAATATTCGCCCCACATTTCTTGCAATTACTGAATATTTGGATTGTAGTTTGTTTAAAAACCAGATGTCTAGTGTTTCAACGGACTTAAAAATAAAACTAAACCCGATAAAAAACCCTAAAATAATAATAGTTTTATCATTAAAATGGAATAAAAAAGTAATTAAAACTGTCAGCAAAAAAATAAAAATGCAACCTAAAAATTTAAGCAAAAATACTGTGTTTATTGTCTCTTGTTGTTTAAATTTATTATAAACCAGTTCTCTAGGGGCTATAGCATCTAAACCAAGTGTGTAAAAAGGAACCAATAAACTTGTTATGGCCAGAACATAACTAAGTTTTCCAAAATCTTCCGGACCAAGGTATCTGGCAACCAAGATTCCCACAAATATACCTGCTAAAATCTTACTTATATGATCAAAAACCAGCCATCCGGAATTTTTAGCAATATTTTTTTTATTTTCTGTATTTAAAAACATAAAGGTTGAAACTCGCTTCTTGCTTGTAATTAGCATTATATCAAATGTTTTTTCATAAATGCCATTTTTTTCTTAATTCTACCGCAAAATAAGAATTATAAAGTGTTTTAGGTAAATTATTCAGGAAAATAATTGCTTGTTCGCGATTTAAATCTAATGGAGATTGTTTTTCGCCGTAATCAGGCTTTTTATACTTTTTATAATCTATACCGGTTATATGACTAAAATTTGATTTGTTTTTTTGAAATTTATTAATTTTTTGTTTATTTATTTGTTTAGGTTCAATTTTTGTACCACCATTATTACATTTATTGTACTGTTTAGGTTCAACTTTTAAAAGCTCAAAAAAATATGTCGTAAAAGAATAATGATTAACATTTTTAGTTTCATACATAATAATCCCTAGTTTTGACAATTCTTTTAATGAATTTATTATGCTTGTTTTTGAAGCAATACCAGATTCTTCTTGAATAGTTTTAATACTGGGATATATGTTTGGAAAGTGTGAACACAAAACCATTAAAATAAGTCTAGAAGACGGACTCATTTTAATAGTTGAAAAAAAATGAGATGTAATTATCAGTTTAGATAATTCAAACTGGGTAAAATCATGTTTTGTCTTGTTGTTATGTTGCATAAAAAAACCTCCTCTAAAAAAAATTGACAAAATTCCCTTTAGGGAGGATAATAAAATTACAAGTTTAAAAATTTTTTACAAGTTCCCTCCCTAAAGAGGGATTTTTTGTTTTTTAAAAAACAAAAAATTAATAATATTTAGTTTTAAAACTTAAAAAACTCCCTCCCAAGTATTTAATTTTTTAACATGTTCATGATATATAATTTTTATTAAGTGTCAATAGGGTATTAAAAAAGAATTAAAAGGGGTTTTAAATGGGTTTTAAATATACAATAAGTGAATTAGCAGAGGCTTTAAATGTTTCCAGAACAACGGTTGAAAAAAAGATAAAAAAAATGGGTATTGAAACGGTTGTAAAACATGTAAACAATAGGGCAGTTAAGGCGGTTGAGTTGACAGGTAAGCAATTAAGCGAATTTGGTATTGAACAAAGTTTTAAATCCAGTAATGAATCAATTGAAACTAGTTTTGAAACCATACCAGAAAACTCTGTAAGTCAGTTAAATCAAACAGAAATAATAAATAAAATTTTAGAATATTCAAAAGGGTATAATGATAGAATTGAAACCTATATTGAAAGGGCTTTGAAAGCAGAATTGCAACATAAATTAATAGAAGATTCTGAATTAAGAAAAGATAAAGAAATATCTAGGCTTAGCGCTAATTTAAAACAGGTTTCAGAACAATTAAAACAGTTAAAACAAGAAAATGAAAATTTAAAAGAACAAATAAATAAAAAATGGTGGCAAATTAAGATATTATAGTAAAAAGGCATAAAAAAA
This sequence comes from uncultured Gammaproteobacteria bacterium, assembly GCA_964478475.1. Classification (GTDB taxonomy): domain Bacteria; phylum Cyanobacteriota; class Vampirovibrionia; order Gastranaerophilales; family UBA9971; genus CAYZIV01. The sequence goes on from CAYZIV010000046.1 coordinate 7,802, forward strand.
GCAGGGTTAACCCTGCTTTTTTTATGCCTTTTATAGTAAATAAATTTTATGATTTATAAAATAAATTATATTTATTAAAGAAAAACACAATAATATCAATACTTAAATCAAATATTTTCAATTTTAATGTATTTGGAATTAATGGGATAGTAATTAAATTACTTAAAATACTGATAACTTTTTGTTTTTTCAAATTACCGCTGTTTGGTTGATTAGAGTATTCTTTTTCTACACCTATAATAACATCAGCGATTTTTTTTATAAAAATTTTGAATTTTTCCATAAATATACCTATTTTTTTAACCTTTCTATACCTTTATCAATAATGCAATATGTTCCGTTAATTTTAGCCCACCT
>CAYZIV010000047.1:0-3398 GCA_964478475.1 uncultured Gammaproteobacteria bacterium
CATTTTCATTCAGGATAAGTCTGTTGAGGCCCGTATATGCTTTTTGGTCCTGTTTTGACAAAGGTCCTTTAACAAGTTGAGCTTTACCAAGTCGCTGCCAGGCAAATGCCCAGTCTTTATTAAATATTTCTTCACTCAAATTATCTACTTCTGAAGATTCTTTACCTTGTTGAGTTTCAATAGCTAAACAGGCATCATGATTTGCAGGAGAATGATTTCCCCAATTCAATCCACCTACAACAGCTTTTTTTCCATCAACTCCTAAAAATTTGACGTGCTGAAGGTTTGTTCCTCTCTGATGAGCTCTCGGATACGGCACTACATCCACATCATTTTCTCTTAAATATTTTATCATGTGCATATTGCCGTAATGCCTGCGTTTATCCCCTCTTCCATCCTGATACCATTTATGAGTATCCAGTATAACCTGAACGTTTACACCTTCTTTTCTCTTATTTACTATTGTTTCAAGTATTTCCTGTTGTTGCTTCCAGCCTTCAACGTTTTCTGCTCCACCTGAAGGCCATAAATGTCCGTCTATATCCATATTTCCAAATTCGAACATTTCAACCTGAATACTTTTTTCTGCAGATTTTAAATAATCTATAGTCTTGTTAAAAATTTGTCTTCCATCTATTAAAGTGGTTACATTAGTGTTTCCAACCTTTGCTGTAACACTTTCTTCCGGCTCGACACCTTTAGTAATAAAAGGTAAATACTGCTCAAGATAATCACCAATATTTAATTTTGATGCATTAGCCGATTTAATAATAAACTTTGCTATATCAAGTGGAACTCCCGGTAAATTAACAGGATTTCTGCTCTTTGGAGTCGGAATTGAAACCTCGGGAAGTTGTTTTTCTTTTTTCCTGTCTTGTCCGAAACTTACCAATTTCAAATTATTATTTGTCGAAAAGTTTAAAATGTTTTTTTCCAGCATTTTAATTTTTAATTCCTGTCAACTTACTATAATCTTTTTCTTACATGATTTTTAAGGTCACTAAAAAAAAAAGTGCTCATTAAAAAATTTTTTTACCTTAAAATTTACATAACTTAAATTTCAAAGGTATTTGTTGTCTATTAATTTAACTGTTAAAAACTTCTAAAAAAGCCTTGTATAAAGCAATTTAGACGATCTGATCCCCATTTTTAATTACAAAAATATTAAAGTATTTATTTTAACCATCTGTAATAATTCGACAAAATTTTATAGCGGCTGTATTCTCTTTACAGCTTCGGTTTTCAGGATCATCCCCTCTTTTTGGTTGAAATTTAAAACCTATAAGAGAAATTTTGATAAAATATACTAAAATATTTCTATACTATATTTATTTTCTGTTTAACAGATAGTTGTGCAATTACTTTAAAAACTAACAAAATGTGATTGAGGAGTAGCTCGTGACAAGAGTTCGGGGAATACAAAACAAGTGGAGAGAGTCTGATATGGAATATATTGAGGAATTGGAGAGTTTAAAGAGCGAAATTACTAAATCCGGTGAAAGAATTGAGAATTTATCCGGTTTAATGGAAAATTTTTCCGATATTACTAAACTCCGACAAGCCATTAAAGAATTTCGGGAAGACAATATTTTTGGTCGAATTGAATCAAAAATTGATATAATCGCTCAATCAGATTCAACAGAAATCATTAATCTCATAATTAGTGAACTAAATGAAGATATAAATTCCAAATATGAAGACATATCAACAAGAATTACTTCACTTGAAGAGCTAAATTCTCAAATAATGTCCGCGTTAAAAAACCAACCGGTCATAGAGAGTCCTGTAGAGGAAAAATCTGAAGATTTAAGCGAAATAAAAGAAAGTATTGAAACTATGTCTTCTAATTACAAATACTTTCTCGAAAATTTAAATAATATACAAAAAACCATGACCGAATTTAAAAACGGTAATTATAAAGATAAAAATATAGAAGAATTTACCGGATCAATCAAAGCTTCCATAGTAAACATGGAAGATGAAGCTTATTTGAAGCCGGAGGAGAAACTCGATAATCTTACAAGATTATTAAAAGTGCTGGGAAACGGCTTTTTAAGCAGTGTATCCTCGCTTGATTCAAAGTTAAGCGGAGTTAATGAAAAATTATTATCATTTGACAATCTTGATGATAATTTTGAATCTATCCGTCAAAAACTTGATATTCTCACAAGAACATTAAAAACTTCAGGCATACAAGGATTAGAAAAAGTATCGTATTTTAATGAAGACACTGCGGGTTTAGAAACTCGCATCAGCAATGAAATTAAAGAAAATCTGGGAGAATTTAAAGAAAATTTATCCGGATTACAAGAAGAAATGGGCAAAATTTCACTCGCTATTCAACAAAAAGGCAATGATACAGAAATAACAAAAAAACTGGAAAATTTAATCCATATTGTTGATGAATTAAAAGAAGGAGTAAACTCTAACAATAGCATTGCGGAAGAAGAGAACAGCGAAAATATAAATCAAATTCTTCAAACAGTCAAAACTCTTCCTCAGCAGGAATTCCTGCTGGAAAAATTAGCAACGCTGGCTAAAATGTACAATGAAATCAGGTTAAATCTGGACAATGACACCTTAGAAGAAGAGGTAAAAGAGGGTTTTTCCGTCATTGAAAATAATTTTGCCAAGATAGAGGAACTTCTTGCTAATATTTCAAGTTTTGAACAAATAAGAGAAGATATTTCAAACCTCAACAATAATGTTGAACAAATTAAAAACCAAATTAACGATAATTCTGAAACGCCGTTAATTCTTGAAAATTTAGATAAAATAAACGGTTCTATCAACAAGATGGCCGAAACACTGCCTGAAAAAACAACTTATGAAGGAATTAAAGACAGTTTTACAGATTTAAGTTCGAAAGTTTTCGACATTCAGGAAAATCTTTATCCATTAAAGAATCTTCAAACGCTAAATGAAACATTTGAATCAGCTCAGGAAAAACTGAGTATTATTTTAGAAAACCTTGATGAAAACAATATAGAAAACTTTAATAAAACATTAAATCTTGATGCCAGGTTTGAAAATGTCCATTCTCAAATGGATGAAAAGATCACAAACAGGCTAAATACAGTAACTGAAAAATTAACTGAAATCATTAATTCTTCACAAGAAATTAATAATGAAGTTAAAAATGAAATAGATAAAACTGACCATATAAAAAGCGATGTTAAATATCTAAACCTTAAAGCTGACGGTTTAAAAGAGCTTCTTGACCGTTTAATCAGATTCAGCGGAAGCGTCAGCGGAAAATCAGAAAACAATTTTGAAGAAGTAAAAAATGGTCTAACTTTTTTAAACAAAGAACTGACTGTAATTAAAGAATCTATTTACAAAAGGGTTGATAAAGAAGATTTTACAGAAAAAGTTGATGTTTTAAACAATCTGCTTAC
>CAYZIV010000047.1:3498-8157 GCA_964478475.1 uncultured Gammaproteobacteria bacterium
TTTCCTGAAGAACTTAAAGAAAGGCTCTATGACCTGGAAAATTTAAAAACTTTAAATGAGAGTTTCCAATCAACGCAGGAAAAATTAAATATTCTTCTTGAGACAGTGAACAACAAAAATGCCGGAATTATAGACGAAGAAACAGAAACAAATCCTTCGGAAGATATAAAAGTAATGATAGATCAGCAAGTATTAAGCGGTCTGGCTGATTTAAAAGAATGTCTCAGGGAACTCCAGGAAAAACAAAGCGATTCTGAAGAAATTGAAAGCGCTCTTGATTTTCTAAAACACGGGCTGGAGGATATTTCTGCAAGCCTAAAATACAGCAAAGAAAACGATTTTTCAGAAAAAGTCCTTAAAGTGCTTTTAAAAGATGTCAACTTAATCAAAGATTCCATTAACCAGGAATCAGCGCATCTGGAAGTTAACAAAATTGGTGAACAAATTTCTAATCTGGACTCTAAAATCACTGAGCTTCAAGAAATGAGCCAGTTTAACGAAAACACTAATTTTATAAAAGCAAAACTTTGTGAACTCGAAGAAAAATTCAACTATACTAACGAAAAATTAGATGAATTTACTAATTTTACGCATAATAATTCAAATACAGAAAGTTATCCTGTAAATAACGAATTACAATCAATTGATCGACAATTATGTTCTAAATTCGAAGCAAATGCAGAACTCTTAAATGAGTTCTTAAACGAAGTCTCCAGTAAAATAGACGATTTACAAAATAACAAGGATGACATTGATTATCTAAAAGAAAACCTCACAAATATCCTGGAAAAATCTTCAACAGTAACAGGAGACGTATCAGGTCTTTGCGAAGAAGTTCACCTGCTGAAAGATATTCAGGAAAAAGTTGAAAACATAAACAATCAAATGGGAACAGCTTCTTCTAATGAAGAATTGACAGAGTTAAATAACAAAATTGATTCACTAACAGATGAAATAAGATCTTACAAAGAAAACGTCTCATCAATACAACACATCCCTGAAAACCAGGATTTTTCAGAGCTGCTGACAAAATTTAATGAAATTAACGAAACCATAAGTAATTATTCCGAAAATACAGATTCCGGAAAACTTGACAACATCGAAAATAAAATTTCCGATGAATTTAGTTCGCTTAATGATACGATTTTTGAGGTTAAAAACCGAATAGAAACCCTTAATGAGTCTCTGGACAACTTAAAAGGCGAAGGTGAAAGCGGAGAATTCGGAGGCAAACTGGAAATAGGACTTGATGAAATTAAAAACTTCTCTACAGAAATTTCCAGAGAAATTTCCGGATTAAAATCTTCTGTTTCTGATCTCTTTGAATCAATAAACTTATCAAACGATTCAGAGAAAGAATGGCAAGAAAGAGAAAGACTCGAAAAAGCGGTAGAAAGAGCAGAATTAGCTTTAAACGAATCCAGGCCTGATTTTGATGAACTTATAGATTCATCCAGGAATCTTTCTGAGAAAATAGAAAAAATTTCTTCAGATGTTTCAGGATTATCAGAAGAAAACCGTGATAAACTTGGTAAATTCCTGGATTTGAGCCGGAATATAGAATCAAAAATCAACGACAGTTCTTCAAACACCGATAAAATTCTCGAAGCAATAACAAAAATATCAGAACTCAGCGAAAATCAAATTACCGCAGCGAGCGAAACGATTTATGACCTTAAAAAAGATTTTTCTGCTCTAAGCGAAGATTTAAGCGGATTTAACAATGATGTTATAGATATTAGTTCAAAATTGAATAAATTAATTCTGAACACTAATGACAACACAGGAGCTTTAAAAGAAAAAATCACTAATTCTTTTGATAATTTAAAAGAAGAATTAAACAGAAATCTAAAAAGCAATTCCCTGATTACGAATAAAGCCACAAAACATCAAATCAACGGACTTTCCAAAGAGTTAAGCGAAATATATCAAAAAATAGAAAAATTAAATTCACTATCGGTTAAAGGGTTAAATTCAACTGACTCTCTAAGAGATGCGGTTGTGCAAATGGCTGAATGTATTGATTCAGCAAGCAGTCTTTTAGAAGAAAACAACAACAATATAAAGAAAAATTTAACTAATACAGACAACTTGATGGATGCGGTTTCTGATTCTCAAAAGAATGTAATAGATCAGGTAAACAAGGTCTATACTAAATTTGAGGATTTTGAAATAAGACTGGAGAGCATCGAAGCAAAAATTGAAAAAGTTTGCGAACAACAAAATAATTATGAAGTCAAAAACATGCTGCTCGAAATCATAGAAAAAGTTTCTGACTCAAATAATTATGAAACAATTGGCATAGACAGGTCTAATGAACTTGTTTTAAATAAAATGGAACAATTTGAAAATAAAATGCAGAAAATATTAGATTCTGTCGAACAATAATTATAATAGTGATTAATTTCCTAAAAATTAACAATTAGTATAAAATTAAAAATTATGTTAATTGAACTGAAAAATATTTATAAAACCCTTGGAGGAAAGGAAGTTTTAAAAGATATAAACTTTACTGTCACCGAAGGGGAAACCTTGGCTATAGTAGGTTTTAGCGGTTCCGGAAAAAGTACGCTTCTAAAAATAGTATGCGGATTGCTCGAACCTGATTCAGGGGAAGTTAAAGTATATAATGAAGAAATAGGGATGGCTTTTCAATATTCCGCATTATTTGATTCATTAAATGTTTTAGAAAACGTTGCTTTTCCTCTGAGAGAGAGAAAAGAATTAAAAAAACTTTATACTGAAGAAGGGGTAAGAAAAATTGTTTCTGAAAAACTGAAGATGGTAGGTTTATCAGGAATTGAAGATAAATACCCAAATGAATTATCGGGGGGCATGCAAAAAAGAGTAAGTTTTGCCAGAGCAATAATAACCGATCCAAAAATCATACTTTATGATGAGCCCACATCAGGGTTAGATCCTGTATCCTCTACAGTTATTGAAGATTATATAGTAAGTCTTTCAAAAGAACTTAACGCAGCTTCTATCGTAGTCACTCACCAGCTATCCACAATAACAAAAACAGCAGACCGGGTAATTATGTTGTATGATGGAGGTATTGTATGGCAAGGTTCACAAGAGGAATTATTAACTTCATCAGATTCATACGCATATCAATTCAGTAACGGAAAAAAAGAAGGGCCAATGATAGCCGCAATTCACTAGAACAAAAACTTAGCAAAAATAATCGGACAAGGAAAAATATAAAAAATGAAAATGTCTGCAACATTAAAAGTCGGAATTTTAATAATTTTATCCACATGTATTCTTATAGTGGGAATAATGTGGTTAAAAGGGCGATCTATTTCCATTGGAGAAACAATAGAGGTTCATTTTAAAGATATTGATGGAATGAGGCCGGGTTCAGCCGTTCAAATAATGGGAATGAGGATAGGCCAGGTTGATGAAATAGAACCTGTTATCGACGGAGAAAACAGTTATGTAATTGTCAAATTTGTTATAAACCACCCCGATATCAAAGTCCCGCCCGCTTCAACAATTTCCATTCAACAATCAGGAATAATAGGAGAAAAATTTCTGGAAGTTACGCCGCCTTTTTCCAAAACAGTTTTTGTTCCCCTGGAAGAACAGTTTGAAGGAACAATTCCCGAAGGCAGCGAAGTAGAACTTCTTGTAGGAGAGAAGTATTTAAAAGTCGGTCAAATAAAGGATTCTCAAAAAATAGACACTAAAACTCTTTCTGCAGAAAGACAAAGACATTTTAAAAGTCCTTCAATATATAAAATAAGATATTTTATTGATTTTCCAAAAATTCAAATCCCTGTTCATTCAAAAATAGAATTAGTTAAAGCAGAAAAGGATGACGAACAATACAATTTGAGGTTTACACCACCGGATGATGTAGTAATAGAATTATCCAAATTTGAGTCTAAATACACTGTAGAAGAACCGCTCAGAATGAAGGAATTCATGGATATCCAGCTGGAATCAGCCAGTGCTCTAAAGGAAACAAATGATAAAATCAATAAACTGTTTACCGATGAATTTATGAGCGATGTAAAATACACAGTGGAAAACACGCGTGATTTAAGTGAAAAAGCAGGAATCATAGCAGATCAGGTTGCTTTTATTGTGGAATCTTCAAGAGAAGATATAGATGTTCTTATTTCATCAGCTACCAAGTTATCTGAAAATATGATTGTCCTGTCAAATAACGTAAATAATATAATGCAAGACTCCGGATTTAAAGAAAACATTATAACTACTGCCGGCTCGATTAAAAAAACATCGGATAATTTTTCTTTGCTGCTGGAAGACACAAAACTCCAGGAAAGCCTCTTAAATATAAACTCCACCACGGAGGATATAGCCGAAATTTCACATTACGTTAATGAATTAACTAGAAATGAAGAATTTAACGGCAGTCTTGGTAAAACCGTAGTTAATCTCAACAACTTGATGGTTAAATTAACAAGAATTGTCGATTCAGTTGATGATATAACTGTTGAAGAAAAAGTTCGAATCAAAGAAATAATCAATAATTCTTCTGAAATATCAAACGACTTAAAACAGTTTTCAGATAAATTAAATCAAAGGTTTTTATTATTGAAATTATTATTCTAATTATAAAACTCTTTTAAAAACCATTTTAAGCATTTTAAGGAGGAAGAGAACGATTTCTTCGCCCTAAAAAAGCTT
>CAYZIV010000048.1:0-8077 GCA_964478475.1 uncultured Gammaproteobacteria bacterium
CTTTTCCAATCCTGGTTATCAGGGATTGCCGCGCACATCTCCCGGTTTTGGAGCTCAACGTTAAAATCAATTTAAAACACACAAAAACTAAAATTGAAGGTCGAAAATGCATAAAACATTTTCGACCTTTATTTTTTCTTATTCCGCTCATAACAATAGGATTGACTTTAACAAATGTATTTGTTATTATAAATAATAGCTAAATGAGAAAGATTCTCAATAATTAAAGGCAAATAATTTTATTTATGGGTTTATATTTAATTAGATGGATATAAATCTTACAAAAGGAGAAAAACAAACATGGTTAGTCTTTGCGATCTGGAAATAGGACAGGAAGCTGAAATTTCCCAATTTCTAGATTCTTCCATAAAATCAAATTCCCAACGGTTTGGAATGTTTGAAGGCGGAAAAGTTAGATGCATAGCAAAACCCGGTCCGGTAATCCTTCAAATAAGCAAACAACTTATTGCTGTAGGAAGAAACCTTTCCCGGCAAATATCTGTTAAGGTTTGTGAAAATAAATAGTTTTTTAACACAGGGTTATCTTGAAAAAGATTACCCTGTTGTTGTATAAAATGTGTAATTATTATATAGAGAGTTACACTCTTTTATTTTTAACTAAAAATTCGGGGATGGTCAAAATATATGGCAACAGTCGTTAAGGACTTAAAACAAGCGCAATACTCGCATTCAAATCAAAAAAATTCTCTGACAGATATCTGGCAAAACCTTCTTGAAAATCATTCTACTATAACCGCTGTTGTAGATAGATATAATGATTTTAATTTAACTTACAAAGAGTTATATGAGGTAATAAAACAGTTTTCAGCAGGGCTTCAATCTTTGGGATTGAATAAAGGCGATCATATATGTTTATTCTCAGAAAACAGCTCAAAATGGCTGATTTCTGATCAGGCTATTCTTATGGCAGGTGGCGCGGACGCTGTTCGCGGTTCCCAAACTCCCGTAGAAGAACTATTTTATATCATTGAACACAGCGACAGCAGGGGAATTGTTGTTGAAAACATGGAAACAGTTGCCAAATTGCTTCCATACCTGGCGGATTATCCTCTGAAATTTATTATTTGCCTTTCCGGTGAAGAAATTCCTGATGATATTAAATTCAATCATAATGTATACAGCTTTAATCAAGTTATGAACTTAGGTAAAAATAATCTTTTTAACCCTGTTGAGATAAGCAAAGCTGATATTGCTACTCTTGTATATACTTCCGGAACAACAGGCATGCCTAAAGGGGTAATGATAACTCATGGAAACCTTTTGTCTCAACTCGAATCCTTGAGCGATACTCTAGAAATTTACCCCGGGGATACTGCATTAAACGTTCTTCCGACCTGGCATATTTATGAAAGAACCTGTGAATACTATCTTCTTTCAGGAGGTATGACCTTAAATTACACTAACGTGGCTAATTTTAAAGATGATATTAAAGAATATAAGCCCAATTATCTCGTAGCTGTGCCAAGAATCTGGGAAGCTTTGCACAACGGCATATACACAGAATTAAGAAAACAGCCTGTTTTAAAACAAAAAATCATTAAATTTCTTATAAAAACAGGGGAAGCACATATAAAATCCTCAAGAATATTAAACAATCTGTGCATAGATAACATTAATTGCTCAATTACTAAGAAAATAGAGGCATTTGCAAAATTTTATCTAACTTATCCATTACATAAATTGGGTGAAAAGATTATATTTCAAAAAATTAGATCTGCTCTCGGCGGAAATTTCAGACAGGGAATAAGCGGAGGCGGAGCACTTGCCGGGTATCTTGAAGATTTTTATGAAGCTATAGGAATCAGCATCGTTGTTGGGTATGGACTTACAGAAACTTCACCGGTCCTTACCATTAGAAAAAGAGACTACAATATAAAAAAATCAGCCGGAAAACCCATATTAAATACAGAAATAAAAATTATACACCCTGACAATCATCAAAAACTCGGTTATCTTCGGACAGGGATCGTCATGGCAAGAGGCCCACAAGTTATGCAGGGATATTATAAAGATATAGAAGCTACCAACAAGGTTTTAAGCCCTGACGGCTGGTTTAATACCGGTGATCTCGGCTGGCTTACCCCGCAGAATGATCTTGTTTTAACCGGCAGAAATAAAGACGTTATAGTCCTTTCTAACGGAGAGAACGTTGAACCGCAGCCTCTTGAAGATGCCTGTCTTACAAGTCCTTACATACATCAAATTGTGCTGGTCGGTCAGGATAAATCACACCTCGGGGCTTTAATTTCTCCTAATATTGACACCCTCCAAAGCTGGGCTGAAAAACAATCCTTGAAATATGCAGATGATTCACATATTTATAATTGTCCAAAAATCAACAAATTATTTAAGAAAGAATTAATGGAATATATTCAAAAAAGACCAAACTGCAGACCTTTTGAAAAAATCAACAAATTTAAACTGGTTAAAGAACCTTTTACTGTAGAAAACGGGCTTTTAACGCCGACTATGAAAATAAAAAAGAATGAAGTCCAGAAAAAATACCAAAATTTAATCGAAGAACTTTATAAAATAAACTAAAACATTTTATCAGGCTAAATTTTTCCATTTAATAGAATAATTTCCGCTTGATCGGGTAATAAAATTTTCCAGCTGATCCATTGTTAGAGCCTCAGGTATAGGATAACGGGCAGTAATTTTTTTTTGTAAATCTGTATAATATTTTATAAAAACCGCAAAATCAGCAGGGAACTTGGCTTCATTCATTCCTATAAAATCACCTTTAATTTTTGCAAATTGAAATAATTCCCGCCATTTTTCAATCGGCTCAAACCCAATGGATTCAATTCCGTTTGAAAAAAGTGTCGTATAAATCTCTTCAAACTGCCGGTCTTTGATAAAATTTCTTGCCCTATCCAAAGAAGGTCCCATGTTGAACTTCATCCAATAAGGAATAGAACCTGTAGCAACAGTCCACCACGGTTCAATAATAATAAAAGATTCTATAAATAACCTTTTTTCCGCAATTCCGCGAAGTTCGTTCCAATGAGAATATAAATCTGACACAAACGGGCTGACATCTTCAGGATCAGCAAATTCCACTTCCTTAATTTTGTAATTTCTCTCTTTCGCAAGCTTTATGATATCTTCTGTAAGACCAGTTTCGTATCCCCATTCTGATTCAGGATGTTCTGCATCAGGCTCAGGGACATCCCATCGAGAATTAGGAGATTGGTATTTTTTTAAAAACTCTTCAACTCTCTTGCTTCCGTGTAAATATTCTTCTTCGCTTGTTCCGTTTAATCCTCCAAATTGGTAGTAATGCCTTTCTGACACTTTTGTGACTTTTCTTGTTTTGCTGCAATTAGCAATAAAAATTGTTCCGTTTTCTTCAAGACAATCTATAATAAATTGCTTGTATATTTCCCCCAGTAATAGCTTTTTAATGCGAAAATAAGCTATACGCCTTAACATCAAACGATCATGACTTGGATCATACATTTGATTAACCTCTAAATCAGGATTATCCGCTAAAAAAATATCGGCCGGTTTTTTCCCTGATTCCAGATCCATTTTAGGATTATCCATTTGCCCCAGTCTTCTTACAGGAATCAAATAAGTTTGAGGCAACCACGGTATATTTAAAGCGGTCCATAAATGTGTTAATGCCCCGTTAGAAGAACCTATCGCAATCGCAGGATACTTTCTTCGAGGATAATGACTCACAATCCAGGAATCAATCTTTCTTCCGTCAATTTCCCCCATATCACGTGGTTTTGACCCTTCCTTCCAGCCTCCCCATACATATATTTTCGCTAATGCCTTATAGGGCAAAAAATAAACTTTATCACTCAAAATTTTGAAAAAAAATGGAATAGCCTGAAGTGCAGGAAAATCTCTTCCTTTCAAAAAATTCGCATTTGCTCTAAATAAAGCCGCGGATGAATCAAATTTTGCCACGTATCTTGAGGCTCTAATGCCGATTTCTCTTACTCCCTGATTCTATTACTCCTATTGTATAAATGTTAATTTATAAAGCTAGTCATAACAATTCCTCAATTAACTCAAATTATGAATTAATATAGATACACCAAAATTGTTAAAAGCCGCTTTTTAATTTTGTTCTTATTTCAATAAATTTAGAGGATTTTCTCCGAAATTGTCAGGCAGTTGGTCCTGATCTTTCAGTTTTTTGAAAATTCTGATTTTTCTTTTTCTTATCAATCTTCTTTGTTTAAGCTGTTCTTTTTCCTCAAGTTCTTTATTATCAGTTACTTCAGGTGGCATTTTAATTTCAAACTCATAATCATACTCATGGACATAACCGGAATCCGGTCTTATAAATTCTATTTTGCCGGTATATTTTCCGGTTTTCCAAACTTCCTCTTCCGGTTTAGAAGCTTGGAAAAATATCATTTGCTCCATTGCACCCGATTTTATCATCTTAAAATCTTCTAAAATTTTATTTTGTTCAGGATTTTTCAGGACTGCTTTAATAAAATCATTCTTATCAAAATGAAAACCGTTTATCCACAAAAAAATTGAAGGTGAATCCTGCATTATTTCTATGTCTTCATAATCACCATGTTTAATTTTTTTTAAAGTCGGCTCTTCATCTGAAATTCCAATATTAGTTACAATAACTTCACTGTAATCCAATTTTTCAGCAGTAGACGTACTCCAAAACGGCTTATAAGCTTCTTCCGCAGGATTTAATTTCTGTCCGGTAAAGGGATCATAATAAGACTCGTCATGTAAAGCAACAAAATAAAGCTGTGGAAATTCAGTCTTGCCGGAAAAACCCATTTCCGCAATTTTAAGTCCCTCTTTCGCAAAATCACCGGTTTTAACCCTTACACTGTCTTTTTTTAAATGACAATATATAGTTTTCCAATTATTGTTGTGTTCTATTATTACACCGTTTCCGCAAAAAGGCGGATCTTCCTGCTCTAAAGGAAAGTTATCCTCAACGTCATCTCTTGTAAATACAACTGTGCCGTCTTGAGCAGAGAGAACCGGAACACCCTCTTTTATATCTAACAGAGTTTTAACAACTATACTTGTTCCTTTATTTGATTTGAATGTAACTTTTCCTCCTCTATAATCTTTAATATTTCCTGTTCCTAAATCAGGATAATTTACTATCCAACAATTTTCGTCCAACTTACATGAAACGTGACATTTAAGAGTAAGCGGAGGATCAATATCTATAGCTATAAACATACTTTGAGCCAAAGAACCCCCAGGGCTCAAAATCAATAAAAAAACTAAGATTAAAATTCTTCTCAAAAATTTCATATCAAATCAACATTAAGAACATATTATAATTATTATATAATTAAAGCTGATTAATATAAAAATTTCAAAGACAATGAATTCTCAAGAAGGTAAATTATTTGTTATTTCAGGTCCTTCAGGGGTGGGCAAGGGAACACTTGTATCTCTTTTGATACAAAAGTATCCAAACTTGATTCTCTCCACATCGGTTACTACCAGAAAACCCCGTCCTGGAGAAATAAACGGTGTTAACTATTTTTTTGTGGATAAAGAAGATTTTATTTCCAGGGTTGAAAACGAATATTTTCTGGAATGGGCAGAATTTGCCGGTAATTATTATGGAACAGACAAAAATATAGCCGAAGGGATCATTAAACAGGGATATAACCTTCTATTGGAAATTGATGTTAAAGGAGCTCTCCAGGTAAAAGAAAAAAAGTCTGATTCTGTTTTAATTTTTATAGAGCCTCCTTCTTTTGAAGAATTAAAATCAAGGCTTTTCAGGCGAATGACAGAATCAGAATCAGAAATTAAAGAACGATTATCTATAGTTAAATCTGAACTCAGCAAAAAAAATAAATTTGATTATTCTATAATAAATGATGATCTGACAAGAGCGCTTAATGAACTTGAAAATATAGTCAATAAAGAATTAAACAAACAGGAAAGTCAGCAAAGTTGAAATTATCAGGCAAAAAAATTCTCATAGGAATAACAGGCGGAATAGCTGCATATAAAATATGCGAGTTAATTAGACAGCTTGTGAAAGCCGGGGCTCAGGTTAAGACCGTATTAACTCCTAATGCTCTTAATTTTGTCACGGAAACAACATTAAAAACCCTTACTAAAAATCAGGTTTTTATCGAACAATTCGATGAGTTTGACTGGAAGCCGAACCATATAAATCTCGCTGATGAAGCTGATATATTCGTAGTCGCTCCTGCTTCTGCTAATACTATCGGTAAAATAGCAAATGGAATTTGTGATAATTTACTTACATCGCTTGTAACAGCTTTTAATAAGCCTGTAATTCTTGCTCCTGCTATGAACTGCAAAATGTGGGAAAATAAATTTGTCAGAAAAAACGTGAACAAGCTCTCTGATTCAGGAATTATTATAGTTAATCCCGAAGAAGGAGATCTTGCCTGCGGTTATGAAGGATCAGGGCGACTGGCTGATATTAGTAAAATATTTGATAAAATTTGCGAAACGTTTGAAAATCAAAACTTTTTAGCCGGAAAAAAAATATTAATCACAGCAGGCGGGACAAAAGAACCTATAGATCCGGTCAGGTTTATCGGAAACAGAAGTTCAGGAAAAATGGGAATAGCTATTGCAGATACTGCTTATAATTTCGGTGCAGAAGTCTGTCTTGTATCTACCGTAAAAATAAAAAAACCTTATGAAGTGATTCACATCAACACCGCTCAGGAAATGCTGGATGTTTTAACAGAAAAATTTGCTTTTTTCGACACGCTTATCATGACGGCTGCTGTTTCTGATTTCAGGGTTGAAGAAATTTTTGACAACAAAATTAAAAAACACGATAAAAAAGAATTTAACCTTAAATTAGTTAAAAATCCCGATATATTGAGCGAAATTTCTAAAATTAAAACCCCCTCTCAAACAATAGTCGGTTTTTGCGCAGAAACAGAAAATCTTCATCAAAATGCTCTAAAAAAATTGGAAACTAAAAAAATGGATTATATTGTAGCAAACGATGTTTCAAATAATGAAACCGGCTTTGAAAGCGATTACAATATTGCAAGCATAATTAACGGCAAAACTAAAGAAATTTACACAACCCCTAAGATATTAAAAACTGATCTTGCACAGTTAATTTTAAAAAAAATTAGCGATTAAAATTAATTGCTGATAAAATTTTTAAATAAGTAATAAATTGTAATTTGATTAGAAAAATGAGTAAAAGATCATTATTTTCCCTTATTTTGCTGGGAATTCTAGGAATATTAAGCATTTGGGCTTTCATAATATCAAAAAACATTATGAGAGATATAAAACTTTCAGAAGGGAAGACTCTTGCCGGTGAAGAAATTAATATGGAAGAACTCATTATTACGGAAACAAAGAATGGTGAAAAGTTCTGGGAAGTTTATGCTGATTCCGGTTACTATGACAACGAAACCAATATTGCAATTTTAAAAGACATCACCGGTAATTTTTATAAAGAAGGCGAAGTAAACTTAAGTGTAGCTTCTCCAATAGCAAATTATGACAGTGATAAAAAACAAATTATACTAAAAGGAGGAGCTCAGGCTGTAAATATTAATGATGTATACATAAAAGCAGAAGAAATATGCTGGACAGGCTCAAAAAATGAAATAGAAGCCCGGGGAAATGTACGCATCATAAGAGAAGAAAATGTTCTTACCGTCAGTGACAGATCTGTTTTCGATACAGACTTTACAAACCTGAAAATTTCAGGAGATTCAAATACATATGTATTTTCTCTTCATTAAAATTATAATAAAAGTTGTTTAATGTAGCCCGCAGTATTAATTTATGGTAATCTCAAAAAAAAATGGAATAATTTTATTTATGAACTTCGAAGATAAATTTAAAAAATTTTATAATGATTTAAAATCAGCAACCAAAGGCAAGTTAACAGGTTGGGTATTTTTACTTGCATTATTAATAATGCCTGCCGGGTTTTTATATGCTGAAAACGTGCTGATTCAAGCCGATAAACAAGTTTTTGACGGAGAAAAAACAATTTTCGAAGGAAATGTGAAAGTTAATTATGACGATATAGTTATAAAGAGCCCTAAAGCAATTGTAAGGATGGATGAAAAAGGCA
>CAYZIV010000049.1:0-5117 GCA_964478475.1 uncultured Gammaproteobacteria bacterium
TATTTAATGATTATTCTCAAATATATCATTCTATGATTGTGATTTCAAAAAGAAATCTGATAATATTTTTTATGTGAATTATAAATTTGAAATAATAAATCTATATTTTCCATTACTTTTTCAGCTTTTTCAGTGGAAATTCTATTTAAATTGCTTTTTATATTGCATTTTTCAGCAAGTAAATGTTTAATTTGTGTGTCCAATTGGTCAAAATTTAAATCATCAATATGCAAACACGGGACAGAAAGATCTTCCGCAAGACTTTGCACCTTTGGATCGTAAGCAAGAGCTATAAAAGGCACGCCGAACTTCCCGCAAATCAACCCCGCATGGTATCTCATAGTAATCATTAAGTCCATAGAGTTTATGCAAGAAATTATCTGTTCTATATTCCGACTGGTTATGATTTTTATCTCTTGTGTAATCCCTTTTTGCTTTAACAGAGCTTTTAAATCCTGCATGATTGCTGTGTCATCAGGAGGATTAAGTGAAATAAGAAATATTTCGGCATCGGAAAAATTTGAAACAACCGCATCTGCAATCGTATTTAAATTCCCACTATTAAGAGATTTCCACTTTCGAAGCTGAATTCCAAGTTTGATATCAGAAGATGTTAATAATTTATTTTGATTACTTTCCAACCCCCAAACAGGATCCGCTGTAATTGTTGATTTTATCCCCATAGAATTAAGTAATTGCGCACTGGGAGTATCTCTAACTGTTATATTATCAACCTTTTTAAGAACAAAAGTAGTTAAAAACCTTGCGAAAGAACGTTCTAAAGGTCCTACTCCCTGGGCATAGACAAATGTTTTTTTGTTGAATAAAATCGCAGTAAATAAGAGGCTTAAGTAATATAACAGGCTTCTAAAACTTGTGGTATCCTGAAAAAGACTTCCGCCGCCGCTTACAAAAATATCACATACAAAAATTTCTTTTAAAATACCGAAAAAATCGTATTTATAAACCGAATCAACTTGATAAAGTGACTTTGTGGCTTCCGGATTGTTTGATATCACTGTTACAGAAGATGATTCAAAGTTATTTTGAACTTCAGACAAGAAAGCTTTTAATATCGCTTCATCTCCAAAATTATCATGCCCATAATAGCCTGATATCAATATTTTTAATGAATTGTTTTTCATAAAACCTGCTTATAATATTGAATAGCCGATAAGCAATCAAGTTCAATCTGTTTTTTCAGTTCATCCATAGAGTCAAATTTTTTTTCGTCACGAATCCTGTCAAAAAAGAATAGCTCTAACTCTTCACCGTAAATATCTTCGTTAAAGTCTAAAATGTGTGCTTCAACTATATCTTTTTCAGAATTGGCAATAGTGGGCTTTCTTCCGATGTTTATAACAGCGTTATGGCTTTCCCCTTTTAC
Source organism: uncultured Gammaproteobacteria bacterium (assembly GCA_964478475.1). Taxonomy (GTDB): domain Bacteria; phylum Cyanobacteriota; class Vampirovibrionia; order Gastranaerophilales; family UBA9971; genus CAYZIV01. The sequence continues at coordinate 1,388 of CAYZIV010000049.1, forward strand.
TTTTACAGAACCTGAGTACACGCCGCTCAGGGGTAGTAGAATATCGTCTTGAAGAGATAAATTTGCCGTCGGAAAGCCGATTTTCCTTCCTAATTGCTCGCCATGTACTATTTTGCCCTTTAATTTAAAGGGTCTTCCCAGGAAATTCCATGCGGAAGATACATCTCCGGAGGTTATAAACCCTCTGATCACTGAGCTGCTTACCACTTGCCCCTTAATTTTTACCGGAGATATTACGCTGAGGTTTATGTCGTTGTGACTGCAATATTCCTTTAAAAAGTCGCTGGCGCTTTTCTTGTCACAGCCAAATTTGTGATTATAGCCTACTGATATGCTTTTTACCCCAAGACAACCTTGTAAAACATTTTTTAAATACTCTTCCGCTGTCATTTTTGCTAATTTTTCATTAAAATCAATAACTACTGTTGTTTGAATTCCTAATTCTTCAAAAAACTGGAGCTTATCCTCAAGTGTAGTGATTAAATTCGGAGCTGACCTTGAAACTACAAGCCTTGGGTGGCTCGAAAAGGTTACTACAGCAGGAAGCAAGCTCATTTCAATAGCTCTTTCCACCGCATCTCTTATTACTTTTTGATGGCCCAAATGCACTCCGTCAAAAACCCCCAAGGCAAGACTGGAATCTTTTAATAAATCATTTTTTAATTCTTTAATAATTTGCACTTTATTGTTTCTCTAAAAACAGTTAAAAAACCTGTAACTAAATACATCCATTGTTTTCGAATGCTGATTTATTATACTATAATGAAATTTTTGTAGCCATACGAGTTTTTATTCAATAATTTTTCCGCTAAATACATCTATAATCATTTTTGCCTGTTCCGGAACATTTACCGGGGTTACAGGTTTATTAATATCATCAAGTTTTTCAATAATTTCCGGATCAATTTCTTTACTATCATCAGTATCTATTGCAATTTGCGAAACCTTCATTGGCTTTGAATTAATCGCTTTTTGTGAAACATTTTCCTTTTGCTTAGCATTTTCCCGTTCTTTAGAAGGTTTGGAAATCTTTTCTGCATCATCCTCAGGTAGAGGTGTTCTTATTATGATTTGAGGGGAAGTCTTAAAATAATCAAGAGCAGCTTCTTTTAACGGATTATATTTGACTTCTTTTTGGGCTTCCTTAACAAAATTTTCGTTGATAAAAGTTATCACAATTCTCTCAGAACTTACCTCTATAGGTTTTGCAAGGTTCATAAAGAAAGTCTGCGAGGGCATTTTTGTGTTTTTCTCCAGCAATTTTTTCCACAAAAAGGAAACATCAGAGGAAACAGCATTTGTTTCTTTTTTAGGTTCCTGTTGATCTTCAGGTTCTTCTTTAGCTAATTCTCTCTTAACAAGCTCTTTTTCCCCAGGTTCTTCAAGAACAGATTTCTGCTCGACAGATCCTTGTAAAGCAGGCTTTGATTCAGATACAATGGGCTTTTTAGAACTTAACTCAGGTTTAACTATTGAAGGCGATGGTACAAAATCCGACTTTACTTCCGGAATTTTTCCTGAACTAACAACCTCTTCAAGTTTTTTAATTCTTTCTTCCATATCTTTTAAAACTTGAATATCCTGCCTGTGACAAATATTGATTAATGCAATATCAAGCCAGATGTGCTGTTGAGAAACTGTCTTTATTATTTTTTCATATTCTGAAAGTTTTTCTATTATTTGAACCATTTCATTAACCTCAAAATAGTCAGATTGAAGTTTTAATTCGTCTAAAAAGCTCTCTGAAAAGTTTATTAGTGTTTTTGTTTTTTCTAAATCTTTGGAAGCTTTAACTATTAAAAGATTTTTAAAATAATTTATTAGCTCTCTTATGACATTAACCGGCTCGCAACTTTGTATAACCTTTTGATTAAGATCTATAAGCTTTACAACATCTTTTTTAGCAAGACAATCAGTGAGTTCAAAAAGTGAATCTTCTGATAAACTCCCTAATAAACAAGCTATGTCTTTTTCGGAGATTTCTTTTTCTTGGCATGAAAGTACACTGGCTTGATCCAAAAGCCCTACAGCGTCTCTCATACCGCCAAAAGCTTTTTTGGCTATTAAAAACAATGCGTTATCGCTTATTTTTATGTTTTCTTTTTGTGAAATTTGTCGCAAATTATCGACAATATTCTCTTGTGACATTCTGCGGAAATCAAATCTCTGACAACGACTAATTATAGTGTTAAGAACTTTATGAGATTCCGTTGTTGCAAGAATAAACACAAGATTTTCAGGCGGCTCTTCCAATGTCTTCAAAAGAGTATTAAAAGCCTCAGTTGTTAACATGTGGACTTCATCAATAATATAGACCTTATATTTTCCGGAAATCGGAACAAACTGCACCTTTTCCAAAAGATTTCTTGCATCTTCAACTTTTCTGTTGCTTGCTGCATCGATTTCGATAACATCCACAGCATTTGAATTAGTTATGTCTATACAATTCGGGCATTTTCCGCATGGATTAACCGTAGGACCTTCAACACAATTTAATGATTTTGCAAAAATCCTTGCCGTAGAAGTCTTGCCTGTTCCACGAGGTCCGGTAAACAAATAAGCATGTGCAATTCTTCCGATAGTTACAGCATTTGATAATGTTTTTACTACTGTCTCCTGCCCTATAACCTCGCTGAACTTCTGTGGGCGATATTTCCTGTATAAAGGCGTGTAAGTAACCATTTAAATTTCCAACATTTATTTTATCGATAACAGTTATATTATAACGAAAATGCAAATAACTCCTTAGTATGTTAAAAATTATTATTCCCGATAATAACGCTAAACCTATTAATATAACCCCTGCTGTAATTTCAAGCCATATTGCAGGGAATTTCCTAAAAAATAAACCTGACCAAAAACCCGCCAAAAATCCTATTAATGTTACAGCTCTAATTATTAAAGCTAGAATTAAAATATAACAGATTTTAGTTATTATAAATAGATTTAAAGTGTTTTGTAATATATAATAAATAATTATGTTAGAAACAGGAAATGAATTCATTAACAATTCTGAACAGCTAATCCAGCTGGAAAAAACTCTTGCTCAAACGGAAGATAATTCCGAAAAAGCGGAAATTCTTCTTGAATTAGGTCTTATTGAAGCTTTCCGCAAAAACTATGATAAGTCCATAAAATATTTAGAAGATTCTCAAAAGTTTTTTAATGAAATTAAAAACATTGAAAAAATCATTATATGTATAGCAGAACTGGCAATTATACATTATAAAAACTGTAATGATCGATTAATCCGCTCTCTTACATTATTAAATGATGCAAAATATTTGCTGGAAAATTCTGAATTAGAAAAAAAACAGGAACTTGAAGCGCTAATTCTGCATTATTATGGAATTATTTATTATTTTGAAAAAAGATACAGCGATGCGCTTAAATATTTTAAACTTGCGCAAAACCTTCTTAATCAAAACAGTCTTGAATATGCAAAAATCTATGATAGTCTTGCGATATTTTATTTAAGGACAAACAGTTATTACACCGCAGTTGAATGCATGAAACAGGCTCTTGTCATTAAAAAAAGAATAGGAAATTCCAGAGAAATATCCATAACCGAGCTTTTGCTGGGGAGATATTTTTCCAATATAGAAAATTATGAAGAAGCAAAAAATCACTTAATTAACGGACTAAACACGGTAGAAAGCCTGGGCGATTATCACACCGGAGCAAGAATAAGAGGTGAACTGGCAAGAGTTTACTTCGAACTTGGAGACCT
>CAYZIV010000049.1:5217-8075 GCA_964478475.1 uncultured Gammaproteobacteria bacterium
CTTCATGAATCTTTGGAATTATTCAATGAAGCGGAAAGTTATTCTGAATCAGCGAGAACATATTATAAACTGGCATTAATATATAGAGATTCTTCAGATTTTCCTAAAGCTTCAGTAAGCCTTATGGAAGCCTTGTCGACTGCTAAAACAAACAATCTGTATATTTTAAGCAAAAAAATCGAAGATCTTTTATTTGAAGTTGATGAAGAAGAATGGTCAAATATAATCGACAAAACAGTTAAACGGGAAAATTTATTTTCTGATGGAAAGTCTTTTTTAGACAGCCTTTCTTTAATAAGCGATATATCATCCAGAGCATCGGGAAGCAAAGATCCTTTTCTTGCTCTGTTAAGAATTGGCAGGTCTATTGCGGCAGAAACCGATTTAGATAAACTTATCACTATAATTGCCGGAGAAACTCAAAAAGCTTTATCTGCGGACAGGTGTACTGTTTTTCTTTATGATAAAGAAAAACAGGAACTTTGGTCAAAAATTGCAATGGGAATGGGGAGCCAGGAAATCAGATTTCCTGTTGATAAAGGTTTAGCTGGTCACGTAGCGCTTACAGGTGAAACAATAAACATTAAAGAAGCTTATAAAGACCCAAGATTTAACAAAGAAATTGATAAAAAAACGGGGTATACGACAAAAACAATACTTTGCATGCCAATGAGAAATTTAAATCATGAAATAGTAGGAGTTTTTCAAGTATTAAACAAATTTGGAAATGAATATTTTTCTGCTGAAGATGAAGATTTACTTATTGCAATCGGTTCAAGCACGGGAATTGCACTCGAAAATGCTCGTTTATTCAAAAAACAGCAGTTTATGTATGAAGAGCAAAAACGTTCTTTTATAAGCTTTATTAACACGTTAGCTGCTTCTATTGACGCCAGGGACAAGATAACTGCAGGTCATTCAAAAAGAGTCACGCTCTACAGTATTGCTATAGCAGAAAAAATGGGAATGGAAAAAGATGAGATTGAAACTCTTGAACACGCTGCGCTCTTGCATGACATCGGTAAAATAGGAATTAAAGACGGAGTATTATGCAAACAGGGTAAACTGACAGAAGAAGAATATACACATATCCAGGAACACACATTAATTACTTATAATATTCTTAACAAAATGTATTTCGAAGAAAAATTAAAGAATGTTCCTGAAATTGCAGCTTCTCATCATGAAAAAGTTAATGGAACAGGATATTTTAGACAATTAAAAGGTGATGAGATATCTCTTGAAGGTAAAATTCTTGCTGTTTCTGATGTCTTTGATGCTATAACATCAAAACGTCATTACCGTGAAAGAATGCCTTTTTTAAATGTCTTAAATATCTTAAGAAAAGATTCCGGAAGTCATTTTGATTCTGATGTAATTGATACGTTTTTTAATTTAAATCTCTCTAAAATTTTTAATATTCTTTTTTTCAAAGAAAATTATGTAGTAAATGAAGAAACACAAAGTTTATTTGAAAAATATAACTTAAATGATTTTCATAAAGTTTTGCTAAAAGAAGAAAACCAACGGAATGAAGAAGAAAAACAAATGCTGGAACTTTTTGAAAAATTTTATAATCCGGAAAAAAAAGATTTATAAACTGATAAAAGTTAAAGATGAAATTTATTAAAATTTTAAAATTTTTAATGCTTATACTTTTGTTTACAACAGGAGGGATTACTGCTGCTGAAGATTCAGAAATAATTTATGAACAATCTTATATTATAAATACTAAAGGCATAAAAACCGGATCTATATTTGTATCTCAAAAAAGAAACACTCTTAAAAAAGATTTTCCGGTTATCATTACCGAAAAAACAATTAAACAAAATTTCAAGCGAGCAGGTGATCAGATAAAAATAGACCAAAAACAAGTTTTTATTGAAGATATTAAAGGAAAACCTGTTGAATTTTTATATGAATCAAAAAATGATGATGAGAATATTGAAATCATTGGAAAATTTGACTGGGAAACGAATCAAATTAAAATAAACTCATCCGTTAACGATGTAAAAGATTCAAAAACAATGGACATTAATGAGGAAATTTTATTTCCTTATGCAATAAATGAACTTTATAAAAAATCGGATATAAATGAGTTTAAATATTTTACAATAGAACCGGGAATTAATTTTCAAACTATCAGTGTTATTGCGCAAAAAACAGATATTTCTAATGAAGATGAAATTAAATACAAAAATGATATCGATATTTTCCCGGGAGTAGATATTTATGAATGGCGAGACAAAAATGGAATATTAATAAAGAAAACAATTTCCATACTTGATTTTGAACAAGTTGCTGTAGATAAAAATGAATCAATTGGCATTTCTTCTGATTTTGATGTTTTTTCCGAGAGTTTTATAAAAATTGACGAATCAATAAACGATATTGACCTGATAAATCAGGCCATTTACAAAATCAATATACAAAATATTCCTCTTGAAAATATTTTTATTTCTGATGAAAGTCAAAAAATTCTAAAAAGAAAAGAAAATTCAATTTATCTAAGCGTAAACCCTAAAAATTATAAAAACCAAAAGTTCCCATACCCTCTAAAGAGTGATCTTTATTCAGAATATTTAAAATCCGGTCCGTTCATAATAACCGAAAGCGCTCAAATACAAGAAACAGCTCGAATGTTAAGCTCAGGAGAAACAGATGCTCTAAAAATTGCAGAAAAAATGAGGGCCTGGGTTTATAAACATATAGATCAAAAGAATTTTGCCGTAAATTTTGCAAATGCAGTAGAAACTCTAGAAAAAGGTCAGGGAGACTGCACAGAACATTCGATATTACTGGCTTCTCTTCTAAGAGCTGTTGGTATTCCGACAAAAGTTGTTATAGGTCTTGTTTAT
>CAYZIV010000050.1:0-8046 GCA_964478475.1 uncultured Gammaproteobacteria bacterium
ATTCAAACCAGCAAAAACAGTCCTTCACCCAAAAGACTTAATGAGATTCATAATGTTCTTGTTTTTATAGTTAATAAATTCAAACCTGATGCGGCGGCAGTTGAACAGCTTTTTTATTTTAAAAACTCGAAAACAATTATGTCAGTAAGCGAAGCGCGGGGAGTGATTTTAATGACCATGGAAAAGCAAGGAGTTCCTGTTTATGAATACACTCCACTTGTGGTAAAACAGACGGTAACGGGGTATGGACGTTCCTGCAAGGAAGACGTAAGAGATATGATGAAAGTGCTGTTTTCTGACCAACATATCCCTAAGCTGGACGACACTTCTGACGCGATTGCTATAGCAGTTTGCCATATAAACATGCAGTAGATAAACAAATTCTTACATATCATTTTGTCACTCTCTTATGAGCATTGTGGATTATTTACAACGGTTAATGTTGTTGTTATCCTGTGTTTATATTTCAGAAAAAAGGGAGAGATAAAATGAGAAAACCTATCATCGCAGGGAATTGGAAATTAAATAAAACAATTGAAGAAGCCATCGAACTGGTAGAAGATATAAAAATAAAAACTATGGATTTAGACAAAGATAAAAGACCTGTGGTGGTTGTTTGTCCGGTTTTCACAGCGTTAAAACCGGTAGCTGATGTTTTAGAGCACGGAAAACATATTTATCTTGGCGCACAAGATTGTTATTATAAAGATTCCGGAGCGTTTACCGGTGAAGTTTCTGTTCCTATGTTGAAAGACACTTGTATAAGTTATGTAATAATAGGACACAGCGAAAGAAGACAGTATTTCGGAGAAACTGATGAAACAGTAAACCTTAAAGCAAAAGCGGTTTTATCTCATGGATTAATCCCTATTATTTGTTGCGGAGAGACATTAGAGCAAAGAGAAGCAGGACAAACTGACGATATTGTAAAAAATCAGATTACCGCCGCTCTAAAAGATTTTACAGAAGAGGAAGTGGCAAAATCTGTATTAGCATACGAACCTATCTGGGCGATAGGAACAGGAAAAACTTGTGAATCCGCAGAAGCAAACAGAGTTATTAAAGTAATCAGATCAACAGTAGCAGAAGTTTCATCACAGGAAGCCGCGGATAAAATCAGAATTCTGTATGGTGGCAGTGTAAATCCTTCAACTATAGAAGAACAAATGAGCCAATCAGATATTGATGGAGCTTTAGTGGGCGGCGCAAGCCTTAAAGCTGACAGCTTTGAGCAAATAATTAAAGGAGCAATGGCCTAAGGCCTTCTCAATAATTTTAATGGAAACTAATATTACACGCGGAAAAAAAGGCGAAGACCTTGCAGCGGAGTTTCTCGAAAAAAAAGGATATGAAATAATCGAGAAAAACTGGAGATTTTCCCGTGTCGGAGAAATTGATCTTATTGCAAAAGACGGAGACTGTCTTGTTTTTACTGAAGTAAAAGCAAGAAGAAGCGTTAATTTTGGACATCCGCTTGAATCAATAAGCCAAACCAAATTAAATACAATAAGAAAATTAGCTGAAATATATATAAATAAACTGTCTGAAAACAATTATAGAAACTTTAGAGTTGATATAGTAGGCGTTTTGCTGAGCAAAACGCCTGAAATAATTCATCTTGAAGATGTTTATTAATTTTTGCTGTAGTTAAAAAATTTTTATAAGCACCACTACAAGTGGTGAATATACTTGTATATGCCCCGTGATATTATACTTTGCAAATAAGGATTCACGAACATAAAACAGGTATTAAAGTGGGCAAAACTACAGAATTTATAACAGAAATAGGCAGTTCGGGAATAAATTTACTGGAAACCTTGAAATTTATAATAAGAGGTAAAATCAGCATAGGCGACACTTCGCTGCAAATGATGAGAACGGGCATTGATTCTTTATTTATAGTTGGTTTAACAACTGCTTTTATAGGACTTGCTGCTGCAACTCAACTGGCTAAGGAATTTCAAAGGTACGGGCTAGAGCATATGCTGGGAGGTTTAGTTGCAATCTCCACAGTAAGAGAGCTTGCGCCGTTAATAACATCAATAGTTATAACGGGCAGAGTTGGCGCGGGAATAACAGCAGAAATAGGCAGCATGAAAGCAACAGAACAAATTGACGCCCTGCAAGTTCTGGGAATTAATCCTATAAAATATCTTCTTGTCCCGAGGTTGATCTCCGCTTCAATAATGACGCCCTTATTAACCATAATTTCGGCGTTAATTTCAATTTTAGCGGCTATGTACCTGGCAGGAATAACTGTTAAACTGGACCATTCTGTTTATTTAAACTCTATAAGACAAGTTCTTGAGGTATCGGATGTTTTCATAATGATGCTTAAATCAATGGTATTCGGAGCAATAATAGCTGTAATAGCAACAACAACAGGGCTTCAGGTTAAAGAAGACGCTGAATCCGTAGGAAATGCAACAACTACTACAGTTGTAAGAAGCATAATTCTTATTTTTCTATTTAATTACATTATCACTTCTATATTTTTCTAATCTTCATAGGGATAACCAATGACAAACAATCAAAAACCGGTTATAAGCTTTAAAAAAGTAAATCTTTCTTTTAATAAAAAACCAGTATTGAAAGATTTATCTTTTGATATTTATGCAGGAGAAATAGTTTCCATACTGGGACCTTCAGGCTCAGGCAAAAGCACTGTTTTAAAGCTTATTACAGGACTTATTGACGCTGATTCCGGCGAAATAATTGTTAACGCGAAAAGTTTTGGAATGGCATTTCAACACGGAGCTCTTTTTAGTTCTTTAACAATCGAGGACAACTTAGCTCTTGCACTGGAAAAAACGACAAAAATGAAGACAAAAGAGATTAATGACAGAGTTTATGAATGCCTGGAAATGGTTGGATTAAGTCATACAGCAAAAAGTCTTCCCGGAGAATTATCAGGAGGAATGCAAAAAAGAATAAGCATAGCCCGGGCGCTTGCTTTGCATCCTGAAATTTTACTTTATGATGAGCCAAGCACAGGGCTGGACCCGGCAACAGCTTTTAAACTTGAAGAAGATATGCTTATGCTAAGAGATGCAATAGGTCTTACTTCTGTAATAGTTACACACGATGTAGAAACAGTAAAACACATTTCTGACAGGGTTTTAATCATTGATAAAGGTTTTATTGTGTGGAAAGGCGACATTCAAGAATTTATAGCTTCTGATTCACCATACCCGGTCAGTTTTAAGGAAAGAAAACCTATCAACAATAGCAAATAACGAGAAAAATAAAGGATATTTTTTATGGTAATGAAAGCTGAAAAAAGAAGCGCAACCTTTAAAGCGGGGCTTTTTATAATAATCAGTTTAGCGCTGTTAATTTTCAGTATTTTATGGTTGAGATATTTTGCTATATTACCGGATATTAAAGTAGTTGCAAGATTTGATGATCCCGGACCGGTTTCTACAGGGATTTCTGTGTATTATCAGGGAGTTAATATAGGCAAGGTATCTAAAATTAAGCTTTCTGATGATTTTTCATATACTCTTCTTTACATTGATATTTATCACAAAAAGCTTAAACTGCCCCGTAATGTAACAGCGGTAATAAGAACAGAAGGAATAACGGGTCAAAGGTATATAAGTATTGTTTATCCTGAAGAACCTGATAATGTTTATCTTTCTACAACAGATACAATTGAAGGACAAAAACCTTTCAGTGTTGGGGATTTTCAAGATTTTCTGGAAAAAGAATTCAAAGAAAAAAGGATGAAAAAATTTCTTGATAACTTTGAAAATATCCTGGCCAATACTAATGAAATAACTTTACAATTTGAAAAAGTATCCGGTGTTATTAGTGACATCGTCATAGACCACCAAAGGGATTTAAAAAATTTAATGAGTACATCTCCTCGCGCGGTGAGAGATTTTAACACAGCTATGACAAATATAAACAGAATAACAGGAGATCCGGAAATTCAAACCGGAGTTAAAAGCACTGTTAAGACCATGGATAATTTAGTTAAAAAAACCGATACAAATGTAGAAAATATTTTTGACCAAATAGAAACAAGTCAGATGATTCCCAGAATAAATTACGCATTAGAAGAAGGAGGCTCTGCCTTTAGTGAAGCTAAAAACATACTGCAACAAATCAGACATACCGGCTTAGTTTCTAAAACTTTTAACAATATTAACAGAGCGGCTGAGAGAGTTGATTGTTTTACTAAAAACCTTGGCAAAAGCATGAGTAAAAGATTTTTAATTTTCAGATTAATGTTTGGACGACCGGGAAAAAGTTTTGAAGAGTGTGAAAAAATCGATAAAAAATCTTGCAAAACAATTTATCCCAACGGAGCAGCCCCAATATATTTACCTCCTGTGCAACAGCCTGATTATCCTCCCGGTTATTAAAAAATTTATTCTCACCATCAGATAAAAAACCATTAAATAACTCGAGTCGCTAATTAGATGAAAAGCAATAATAGACCAATAAAATTTCTCAAAATCTATATGGAATTGTTAAAGGCGAAGCCTTTAACCACCTCTTAAGGGTGGCTGTGGGCGGGGATTTTGAGAAATTTTATTAAAAATTAATTAGCGACTCGAGTTAAATAACCCTAATCTCTAAATAATTGTAATGCTTGTTATGGCTGAATCAAAATTTTTTATAACTAAAATTTCAGATTAAATAAGTTTATGAAGCTTAAATTCTTGTTAATTATGCTATAAATTGCTATTATTAAATTTATTTGTATTTATAAATAATGCTTTTTTATAATTTTAGCTTAATTTTTGGTTCAAAGTAATGGAAAAATCAAAAAAATCTCAAAATTTCTCACTGGAAGAATACTCGGATTTAATAAAAACAGTAGCAAAAATTGAGTATTCAAGATTATCACAATCAGCCCATCTTCTTGAGTTTTCCGAGCTTATAAATATCGGGGCCACAACGGTATATGTTGTCTTGTCCTCACAGCCCAAAAATCATCATAATAACTCATATATTTCCACAGCAATTAAATGGGCGATTCGAAATGAACTAAGAAGACGCTATAAGTGGTATTCTCTTAAACATTCCTCTAAAAAAGATGAAGGGTCTGATCTGCTTGAAACATCTCCTGAAAATATGCGCGAAGCTGTATATGAGACTATTCTTTCTATTGAAGAAATGCAACAAGCTGAAAATCCTATGCAAATAGAAGACAGTTCTCTTAACCCGGAACAATCGCTGGAACTTATTGAGTTAAAGGATCAGATAATAGAATCTTTAGATTATTTATCCGAAAAAGAACGGACCATACTTGAAGCAAAATTTTTTAAAAACAGAAAAACAAAAGACATAGCAGAAGAATTAAAAGTATCATCTTCCCGGGTTTCTAAAATAATTCAATCAGCTCTGGATAAAATCAGAGCCCGATTGATCAAAAATGGCGTAATATAATAATAGGTAAAGAACTTATATGCATTTTTTCGAAAAATTAAAAAATATTATTAATAAATTTTTTGATTCAATCGACACAATAACAACAAAATTATTGATGCTGGTCTTATGCTGCATCACAATACCATTAATAGTTGTGGCCAATTTTTCAACAAACATTATTCACCAGAGCATTTTTGATAACTCAAACGCCCGTCTTGAAATAAATAAAAAACTTTTTCAACAAAAATATACTAATGAGCTTGAACAATTAAAAATTCAGGCACAAACCAATATTCAGACATTCAAAGAAAAAAACAACACAACTTATTTATCCGGCAAAAATTTAATTAATTATTTATTTAAAAAAGATGAAAAACTAAGTTTTGGAATAATTTTTGATTTAAATAAAAACATAACAGCTTATAACAGCAATATAAATCCTCAAATAATTTCGCAAAAACTTTCCAAAATTATATCATTAGGATTTGCAGGGGAAACAGTTTTATCGACAGAAAATATTGAAAACAATCTTTTTCAAATAGCGATTATTCCTCTAAATCCTGAAAATAAACATATAAATTCCGTATTAGTGCTGGGAAAATCAATAAAAAACAGCGGAATTATTCCTTCTATTAATAATCTTACAGATTCTACCATTGCGATTTACACCAAGGACTTAAAAATAATTGAAATAACTGATAAATCTAAAAATAAACATCGATTAATTAATTTTCAAAAAAATAAAAATGATATAGTAAGACCAAATGATTTTTACTTAAATTTTTCATTAAAAAATTATCTAAATAAGCCTGTTGGAAAAGTTTATCTGGGAATATCCAAATATGATTTCATAATGTGGGTAGATAAAAACGTCAAATCAATAAGCTTTATAGCAATAATAAGTCTTATAGTTGCAATAATTATCGCTGCATTATTTGCCAGAAGAATCACAGACCCTATTCTCAGTCTTAAAAAAGCAGCAGAATCAATCAATCTTGGGAATTTAGACTACAAAATCGAAACAAAGGGAAATGACGAAACAGTTAAGCTCACAAGAGCTTTTAATCAAATGGTCAAAAATCTGGAAAGAGATGAAAGGCTGAGAAATAATTTTGTGGCAACTCTTACTCATGATCTAAAAGTCCCGATTTTAGCGGAAAACCAGACGATAAAATATCTTCTGAAAGAAACGTATGGACCTTTAACTGAAGAGCAAAAAGAAGTTTTAAAACTAATGCAGGGCACAAATTCTTCTTCTTTGGAAATGATCGGAACATTGCTGGAAGTTTACCGTTATGACTGCGGAAATGTGCAGTTATTTATGACAAAATTTAATTTAGTTGAGCTTATTCATGAATCCATAAATCAAATTAAATCACTGGCAGAGGACAAAAAAATTAATATTAACATTGATTCGCCTTGTGAAACTATAAATATCACCGGTGATATGAGGGATATTAAAAGGTTAATCCACAACCTGGTAAGCAATTCTATCAATCATGGGATTAACAGAGGATTTTTAAACTGCAAATTAGAGATCATCAAAGATAAAATTATTTATGAACCCAAGTCAGACAGAGAAAATTACACTTCGCTTAAAGAGCCGATTGAAATATCCAACAGCGTATTAATAAGCATAAAAGACAATGGTATAGGAATACAAAAAGAAGACATTCCTTATTTATTTAAAAGATTTTCATTGAGCAAAGGAAGAAAACCTGCCGGAAGCGGATTAGGTTTATATTATTCAAATCAAGTGGTAAAATCACATAAAGGACACATTTGGGTGGAAAGTTCTGAAAACGGAGGAACTGAATTTAAATTTACCTTGCCGTTATCATAAACATTAAAGACTAATTTTGTTTACTATAAATTCAGGAAACACAAAATATGAGTAAAAAAAACAAAATCAAAGTATTGATTGTAGATGATTCTAAATTAACAATCGTAGGGTTAAAGACGACACTGAATCAATTTGAAGAAATTGATGTTATCGGAGAAGCCAATGACGGTGAAGAGTCCATTAGAGCAGTTAAAAAACTTAAACCTGACGTAGTTTTAATGGATATAAGCATGCCGGTCATGGATGGAATAAAAGCTACTCAACTTCTTAAAAAACTCGAAGATGTAAACACAAAAATCATTATGCTCACCTCACATGAAAGTGAACAAAATGTGCTTGATGCGATGTCAGCAGGGGCAAATTCTTATTGCATGAAAGACGTTGAGCCGGATACACTTTTAACAGTAATAAAAAGCACATACAGCGGAGCTTCTTGGCTGGATCCGCGAGTAGCTCAAATAGTGCTCAATAAATTTGTGGATAAATTAGGAAAGTTCTTAAAATCAGACGGAACAACAGATTTAACTGAAAGAGAAATCGGTGTGCTTAGTTTAATTGCAAAAGGATTCAGCAACCAAGGAATTTCTGAAGAATTATGCATAAGTTTAAATACAGTTAAAACTCATATTAAAAACATTTTTCAAAAATTAGAAGTTGAAGACCGTACCCAGGCAGCAATGAAAGCTGTTAAAGAAGACCTTATTTAATTTAAATTAAAAAGTGCAAATTGAGATTATATATTTTTAAAATACATTTTAAAACTCATTTTTAAGACTCTTCCAGAGGAAATTCATTATCTTCAATCAATTTTAAATGCCGCT
>CAYZIV010000051.1:0-6235 GCA_964478475.1 uncultured Gammaproteobacteria bacterium
TTCAGGAACCACAGAAGGTTTTGATTATGCTGTAAATAAAGTTTCTATTAGTTTTTACAAGAACACAACTCCAGTGACAACAGGCAGCATAAGAATAGAACCTGTAACAGGGATTTTAATATTTAATATTTAACCTGAGTTGCAAATAAATTCCACCAGGCTATTATTGCTTTTTATCTGAATTCGCGACTCGAGTTATTTAATATGTAAATCTTTTTCCAGCACAATTACAAATTCGCTTCCTCGCGGCAATGTTTTTTCTTCTCCCATAGCTTTTGGACCTGTTTTAACAAGTTGCGCTACGGGGCCTATGTTTTCAATATAATGAGGACTTTTTTTATAATCACGGCCTTTGGTTAAATTTCCACCGATAATACCAGTGCCCCTTTTTGTCCATATTTTAGCCATAATATCACTTTTCCAGCCGTCTGGAAAAATAATTCTATCAAAAATAATTTGAAAATACCCATCTCTGCCCTGTTGCGCCCGCTCCAGTTGAACGATTTTCCCCTGTAGCAGAGAATCTTTGGGGATAGCAAGATTTTTGTCTACACTCAATTTAGATGTGACTATAAAAACTACATCATCTCCAATTCTGTTTTTTTTGGAGGAAATTTCTTTATAAGATTCTGCTCTTATTAAAGTTCCTGCCGGCAATGTAATTATTTCAGATTCAGTGTCAAATGAAAAAGTCTGGCAATTGGCACCGGAATTGAATGTAAAAAACGCACAAATTGCTATAAGTATTAATTTCATAACCCATTACTCTATCAGTATTCAAAATAATTATAACAGAATGAGCTGAGAGCTGTTTAATGAAATTAAATATTTAAGAGCTAAATTTTCATTCCGCTGCCTGATGGGTAGATTCTGCTAGACGAATACGCATTCATCTTTGATTCAAATTTATTGAAAACAGCTGAATTTAAGTTTGTTATTTTATGTTTTTCTACCGGAATATTTGCTGTTTTCTTTTTATCAAAGTGATTACTTAATTTGCTTGCGAGGTTATTTCTGATTATCGGGCTTGCTATATTAAAAGCCAGCAATATTCCAAGAGTTGAGGCTGCAACTTTTGTGCAGTTAAGGTGGTTTTTAATTTTACTTTGTAAATTTGGAGATAATTGCTGAGGGTCTTTAAAAAAGTTTTTTACGTTTGTTTTAACCTGATCTTTTGATAAGTTGTCGATGCTTGGAATGAGCATACCTTTTTGAACAAGTTTTTCGCCGAATTTATCGAATTTTGAAGCAACAGCAAGAAATACACCCAAATGTAAGAACGCTCCAACGCCTTCTTGAGCAATCATATAATTTCTTTCTTTTTCGGGCACCTTTTTATTGGTCAATAAAGCTGCTATAAGGGCGGTTGATCCCAGCACAAAAGCAAATGCAGCTGTATTTTGCAGAAATTTTGACGGTTTTTCAATAGAATAATGCGCTAATCTTTTTATGCCGTTTACAGATGCGTTAATTACCGGTTTTAATAAATCCGGCGGCTTTTGTATGAAATTTTTTATCATATTAGTATTCAAAATATTTACTTATCTCTGCTTAGCTGTTTTCTGAATTTTTGTTTTTATTGCCAATTATTTTCATAACCGCATTCATAATTTTATTTGTAAAAGGCATATCCCAGATAAATACTGAGATTGCAGCTGAAACCACCGCTGTGGCAGCACCGATAGCTATACCATATTTGGTTTTTGCATAATCTTTTATGCTTACTTTTTTGGGTATTTTATTTATAGATTTACCGGTTAGTTCACTTATCTCCTGTCTTAGAGTGTTTTGAGGTTTTGCTCCCCACTCCTTTAAATAATTTTGAGGGATTTCAATAATATCTTTTTTTACAAGCCATTCTCCAGCTCTTTGACCAAGTGCCCTTGCTCCGATTCCTCCTGAAGTTGTTATAATGATTTTTGCAGCTGTTCTTACAGCTGAATGTTTTCTTGTTTCTTTGTTTACTTTTTTATTGTTTGCATCAATAGCTGTTTGTGAAAACAAGCCAAATAAGCCTATTGACGCTCTTTGTTTTGTTGGCGTAAATGAGCTTAATTTTAAATGTTGTCTTGTTAAAAACGGACTGAGTTGAACCATGGCAAATTTCTATCAAACTATTTCTAATAAGCATTAAAAACAAACATAAGTAAAAATTGCCTAAATTATATAAATGTTACGTTTATTTAACTTTAGTCGCCAACTATTAGGTCGGAAAAATTTCATCCGGATGTATTTGATTTTTCAATAACTTGCGATTAGTTATTATCCGGTTATTTTTATATAAGAATTAAAAATATTTTGTGAACTTACATTTCATATTCTGTGGGCAAATTGGTTTCATCAAAATTGACTTTTTGTTTGTATTCATATTCCCACAGTTTCGCTATGGCAAAAAACTTATATATACCAATAAAAATGGCGAACATAAATCCATGCATTCCGTCTTTGTAGCCTTTTTTAAGGAAATATCTTTTAATGAATTCACCAACAGGACGCAAAAGTAAATACCAGATAGAAAATTTAACCCCTCTTTGTTTAAATTTATCGAGTTCAAGTGTTGTATATGTATTCATTCTTGCGATAAAAGATTCTATGCTCTGGTGGTTGTAGTGAATTATTGCTTTTTCGTCTTCTTTGGGGTCGATTAAATAAATCCCGCCATATATTGTCGGAGAACAATGGACTTCTGCCGGCCAGTTAAAATACCCTTTTTTAAACACTCTGATTATGGTATTTGGATACCAGGCCCTTAAAAATTTACCGATTTGAATGTTTTTTCTTGGAATATATATCCCTTTATAGTGGGCTTGAAGGGTTTCGTTTCTTGACCATTCTAGTAAAAACTCCATGAGCGGTTTTGGAGCTATTTCGTCTGAGTCCAGCACAAATATCCAGTCATTTTCAGCTTGATTTATCGCCCAGTTTCTTGCCGGGTCTGCGTAGCCTATGTTTTCATGATAAATAATTCTGCAACCGTGCTTTTCGGCAATTTCTATTGTCCTGTCATTACTGTACATATCGCAGATTAAAATTTCATCTGCTGTTTTTACAGATTCCAGACACTTTTCCAGATATTTTTCTGAATTATATGTGTGTATTACTACTGATAGTCCCATTTGCGCATTTTTCCATTATTTCACTATATAAGTTTATATATAAAATAACGGTTTTTCAATGTAAATTATCAGCCAAAGGGAGAAAATTATCATGAAATCTGATAAAAATCACAAAAAAGTCTCAAAAACCAGGACACAAGCGGGAAAATTTTATCAACTAACCCCAAGTGAGTGAGTTGTAAATAAAATTATGAACAAACAAAGAGGGCTAAATGAATTTGCTAAATGTCATTTGATTGTAAAGATCGCTCTATAAAATGTTTATTATAAAATTTAGAGTATGCAAAAAAAAGTTAAAATAGCGTTTATAAAATATTTGGGGCTGGTAACAGCGGGGACTGAAAAGTTTTTGCAGACAATTGCAGCCGGGTTGCCTAAAGATGAGTTTGAAGTGGATTATTACTTTGCCCATCCTGATGATAATCCTCCTGATAATGGCAGGATTCAGTATTTACAGGATAACGGGGTAAATTTAATTGAGTTTAAAACCTCAAAACCCAGAGTTCACAGAGGTAAAATCTGGCTTGATGAAACGGATTTTTTTAAGGTCTTTAAAGGCGCGGACTTAATTCAGACAGGACGATGCGGACTATTTGAAGAGCCTTTTTGCGCTATTAAAAATATTCCAATAATTGATTCTTATCATTACGTTGTTGGCGTTGACAATCAATACAATGTTGCCCGTGTTATGCATATTTCTGAGTTCAGCAAAAGAAAATACCTTGAAATGGGCGGTGATGAATCAAGAGTTGTAATGGTTTCTCACCCGATGATTATTCCTGAAATTAATTTTATAGATTACAGACAGGAATTAGGCTTGCAAGACAAGTTTATATTCGGGTTTCACCAGAGAAATGATGATGCAATATTCTCTGATATTCCGCTTAAAGCCTATAAAGAGGTAGAAAAAGAAAAAATTGTTTTTGTTTTATTGGGAGGCGGGGATAATTACAAGAAACAGGCTGAAGAATTAGACCTTAAAAACATCCATTTCTTGCCCCATACAGGTGATGTAAATAAAATACACAGTTTTTTGCAGATGATTGATGTATATGCACATGGCCGCAAAGACGGGGAGCTTAATTCTACAGCAATTGCAGAAGCTATGTATTATGGAAAGCCAGTTGTATCGCATATTTCTGACAGTTTTAACGGACATATTGAATGTATTGGGGAAGCAGGGTATGTCCTTGAAAATACCGAACAATACGCCATAAAACTTAAAGAAATTCAACAAAACAGGGACTTATATAATAACCTTTGTGTTAAAGCAAAAGAACAGTTTAACAAAATGTACGATTATCAGGTTCAAATGGATAATATAATTTCTATATACAAAGATGTCCTGAAAAAACCTTATCCAAATAATCCAAAACGTTTTTATTTAAGCTTTAAACAGCAGTTTCCATTAAGAAGGCATAAAAGATGGAATTAAGTTTAATTTTTTTGCCTAAAGAGGTCTATTATCAAGTTTAAACGCTTGTATGATTTATGAGAAAACGGTCTTAGTACCAAATATCTTAAATAATAAATAAGATATAAAATTTTTGCCTGTTGATACTCTTTTTCGCCGTAGGCGTATTTGAAAAATTTTGTATTACCTTCAAGCATTAATTTTTCTATCTTTAATTTTTTATTTTCGTCGGTGGTAGAGCCTCCTCCGTAATGCAGGATTTTAGCTTCCGGATTGAATTTTATATTATAGCCGTTTTTTTTGATTCTAAACTGAAGTTCCATTTCTTCGCCGTACATAAAGATTACTTCGTTGAATAATCCTGCTTTATCAAGAGCTTCTCTTTTCAGCATCATATCAGCGCCGATAATATAGTCAACTTCTTTTGATTTTGTTGTAGTGTCATAAATATAATTTTTAGATTTCAATACTTTTTGAGCAAACTTTCTATTTAATCTGTGTTTTATGACTGAAAAGTTTATGCCGTATGCTTTTCTTCTAAGTTTTTCCAGGTTATTAAATTCGCCGTATCCCATCTGGTAAGTCATATCCGCATTAAACAACTGCCCTCCGCAAGCACCGATTTCAGGGCTTTCTTCCATAAAATCAAACAGGATTTTTACAGCGTTATTAAGAAGGATTGTGTCCGTGTTTAGCAGGAAAACGTATTTACCTTGTGATTCTTTTATAGCAATATTATTGGCTTTACCAAATCCATGATTTACTTCACTTGCAATCAGTTTAACTTCCGGAAACTCTTCTCTAAGCATTTCAACTGAGCCATCAGAAGAAGCGTTGTCTATAACCCAGATGTCGTAAGAAATGCCGTGTGTCTTTTCATAAATTGATTTTATGCACTCTCTTGTTAAATCCTTTGTATTGTAGCTGACTAGTATTATTGAAACGTCCATTTATTTTTCCCGATTTTTTTCAAAAACTTCCTGATAAAGCTGAATGTATTCATTAATCATTTTATCAAGGGTAAATTTTTCTAAAACCCTTTGTCTTGCTTTAGTTCCTGCTTTTTGCCTAAAGTTAGGGCATGTTAAAAGCGAATCTATACCGTTAATAAAGTCGTTAACATTTCTGTTTTCAGCAAGATAACCTGTTTCACCATGCGTTATCAGCTCTGGGATTGCAGAATTTCTAAACCCTATCACAGGAGTTTCGCACGCCATAGCCTCAGCAATCACAAGTCCGAAAACTTCTGCTTGCGATGGATAAACAAATAAATCCGCAGCTGAATAATACAGCGCAAGTGTTTTTTCATCTTTGATATACGGCACATCAATCCAGTTCTTTTTCTGGTGAGGTTTATTAACTCCGATGTTTACAAATAAATATTCATCATTGTTTTTAAGTCTGTTATAGGCTTCTATAATGTATTTACCGCCTTTTTGAGGATTAGTTATCCCTCCACCTGCACTGAAAAGCAGGATTTTTTTATTCAGCGGCAGGTTAAGCATTTTCCTTGCATACGCTTTAGCTGTCGGGGTAAACACGTTTTCATCTATACCGTTGTAAATAACTCTTATGTCTTTATCTGCTAAAATACTTTTTTTCACCCTTTCAGCAAGCCAATGGGATGGACATACAACGGTAAAATCCGAAAAATCGTAGATTTTCTTTTTGGTTTGCAATAAAAAATCTGTCGTATCTTTTTTGA
>CAYZIV010000051.1:6335-8005 GCA_964478475.1 uncultured Gammaproteobacteria bacterium
TATTCCTGCGGGTTTTGAATCATTTTGATTTTCTTATTATTCTTGATATTTCTCGTTTTATTATAAATGAAAAAGTCTTTTTATGGATGTCGTATCTGGTTTTTAATATTTCATCAATGGCTTGTTTATGAGGGATTATAAACTCAGGATGGATAATTTCGCCTATTTCTTGAGTTTTTCTATTTGCACATTTTGCATTTTCGCTTGTATGCGCTGCTTCGGCATGTCCAAAACCTATGTTTGATATCATATTTTTATTGGGGACTACGCTTAAACTGTTGTTAACAAACAATGCATAAGTCCATTGATAGTCCCAGGTGTTAATTTCGCCGTTTTTAACCCTTGTAAAAATCTTTTTCCAATACTTTTGGGCTTCTTTTAATTCAAAAACATTTGCAATAACGTTGTTTTCGATAAAATAATCAAAATCCTGAAACTCAACATCGTATAAAGCCCACGCTCTTCGCCAACTTGCCCAGCCCCAGATGTGTGGGATTTTTGAGAAATAGTAGCTTGAATCTCCAAATTCCACATCAAGTGGGTTTTCGCCTGAAATATGCATGATTCTTGTATCATGCCGGTATTTTTCGAGGTTAACTTCGCAGAACCTGAAAAAACTCTCAGACGGCAGGCAATCGTCTTCTAAAATTATCCCTTCTTCAACATTATCAAAAAACCAAGTTATGCCTTCAGAAACCGCTTTTTTACAGCCAAGATTTTCATCCCTGAAAAGAGTTCTAACTTCGCAGTCCCAGTCGATATTGTTGATTACGGCTCTTGTCTGCTCGCATAATTCAGCTTCGCCCGGCTTGTCTGCCCTTGCCCCGTCAGCTGAAATGTATAAATACTGCGGCTTTTGTTTTTTAATCGCCTCAAATACCCTGAAAGTTTCCTCAGGTCTGTTAAATATTAAAAACAATATAGGTGTTTTAAGCATTTTCAGCCTTTCTGCTAAAAAGATGATTTAAATAGGCTTTTGGATACCTGATAGGGTTTGGCGCATCCGGGTCAAACTTTTTTATTAGTTTGTAAAACCAGCCGGCTTTTGGTCCTTTGTAAGGAGAACCACCTATTTTAAGCCATTTTTTATAATTTTCGTTCCATTCTTTTACGTTGTGGTAATTCCAAAATTTTTCCGATGAATAAGAGTGCAGGATAACAGCGTCTTTGGCATCTTTATCAGTGGGGTAACAATTAAAAGATTTCCCTATATCAGTAATTTTTATTTCAGGGAATTCATGCATCATATGATTCAAAATAGCCTGATCGGGAAGCGACAGATATTCCGCAAATTCAAAAGTCTTGTCATAGCACCATTGTGTAAACCTTTTATAGTCAGGGATTTTATCAGTGAAAACCATTATTCCTGAATTAAAAAAGTCTTCTTCGTTTTTAACTTCAGGGATTTCTTGTCTAAAAAGTCCGCCAAGTCTTAGGTTTTCGTTTTTCCAGCCCAAATGGTCAGTGGTTGCATCAAATAACTTTTGAATATCATCCTGCACAAGGATATCTATATCAAGCCATGCAATCTTTTCATAATCATCAAGCCAGTTGAATATTTCATATCTGGAAAAAGCCAGCTTGCTGTATCTGTAAAAGTGGGAGTTTTTATACTCTTCAGGTTCAGGAAAAACATAATCTATGAATTTGCAGGGGTAAATGCTGTTAAG
>CAYZIV010000052.1:0-2398 GCA_964478475.1 uncultured Gammaproteobacteria bacterium
AAAAAAGAACTACAGAATTAATATTTAGCCTTATACTTAAAATTACTTAAAATCAGGATTTTAAAAGGGAATAGCAAGAACGAATCACTTATATAAACTATTTAGAAAAAAGTTTGCTTACATAATGTATATTATTATTAAAAATTATACTAAAATAATTTAAGGGGATATTATAATGAGAAGTACAAGAGAAAAGACTTCAAAAGATTTATCCGGAGAAAAACAAAAAAGTATGACAAAACAAGAAATTGACGAAAAAAAAATTGATCATATTGAAGAATCTATAGAAGATGACGATGATAATGCATTTGATGTAGATGCTATTGATATAGCGGAAGAAGAAAACAAGGTTCCTAAAGAAACAGAATCATCTTCATCAGATGATGCTGTGAAGATTTATCTCCAACAAATTGGAAGAATACCACTTTTAACAGCCGAACAAGAAGTAGAAATTGCTAAAAAAATAAAAGAAACTAATTCTAAAGTTGCTAAAGAAAAGCTTGTCAACGCGAATTTGCGTTTGGTTGTAAGTATAGCTAAAAAATATATAGGCAGAGGGCTTTCTTTCCTTGATCTTATTCAGGAAGGAAATATGGGCTTGATTAAAGCAGCTGAAAAATTTGATTATACAAAAGGTTATAAATTCAGCACATATGCAACATGGTGGATACAACAAGCAATAACCAGAGGTATAGCTGATAAGTCCCGAACAATCAGACTTCCTGTTCACATGATTGAAACTATCGGAAAAATCAGAAAAGCTACATATGACTTGAACTTAGAGTTAAATAGGGCTCCGACCAAAGAAGAAATTGCTGAAAGGCTTGAAATACCTGTTTCTAAATTAAGAGCAGTAATGAAGTCAGCACAATCTACAATAAGCTTAGAAACGCCTCTTAATAAAAAAGAAGAAACTACTAGAATTGGCGATTTCTTGATTGATATTGCATCTTCGTCGCCTGATAATAATGTTATTCAGGAAAATCTTTTTGATGAAATAAGAAAAATCCTCGGACAGCTTAGCCCAAAAGAAAAAGACGTTTTAATAATGCGGTTTGGTCTTGATGACGATGGAAACAAAAAAACTCTCGAAGAAATCGGCTCAAGATACGGTGTTTCAAGAGAGCGTATTCGTCAAATTGAGAACAGGGCTATCAGTAAGCTCAAAAGACTTTGCAGAAACCATCGCGGTGTGAAAAGCCTGAAAAATTATTTGGGATCTTAGTTAAACTTATTAATCCACTTTTTTAGGAATTCACAGCCGGCTTTTCCGCTTTTTTCCGGGTGGAATTGGAATGCAAATAAATTTTTATGCTCTATTGCTGCTGCAAAATCCTCATGATAATTTCAGTTTGCGGATATTATTTCGGTATTTTCAGGTTTGATATGGTAAGAATTTACAAAATAAACATAATCCTCTGTTAAAACTGAATTATTTTTAGTTGTTTTGAGCTTGTTCCAACCTATTTGAGGAATTTTTCCTTTAGTAAAACGTGAAACTTCTCCTTGAAAAACACCAAGTCCTTTTATATCCGGCGCTTCTTCACTTTTTTCGAACAAAACCTGTATGCCAAGGCAAATTCCTAAAAACGGCGTGCCTGATTTAATTTTGTTGATTAGAATATCAGACAGCCCTTTTTCATTTAAAGAGTTCATGAACTGTCCAAAATGCCCTTGTCCCGGCAGAATAATTTTTTCCGCGTTTTCAAGGTCTTCTTTTTTATCAGTGAGCTTGTATTGACAATTTAAAGCTTCGAGAATGTTAGTAACACTCTTTAAGTTGCCTGCACCATAGTCAATAATTGTTATAATACCCATTTTGTCCTGCTATATCAGTTAATTCCAAGTGATTGCTTTTGTAGTTTTATTATATCCCGAATGCCTTTTTCTGCGACATCCATAATTTCTATTAGCTTCTCTCTATTAACAGGGGCTTTTTCACTGGTTGTCTGGAATTCAAGAATTTTGCCCGATTCTGTCATGACAATGTTAGCATCAGCGTCAGCGTTGGAGTCTTCATCGTAGTCGACATCAAGAAGGATATCGCCATTCATTATGCCTACGCTTATTGCTGCAACGGAGTCTATAATTGGGATTTCGCTTATAACGTCTTTTTCTTTGAGTTTTGATAGTGCGTCGTAAAGAGCGATAAATCCGCCGGAGATGCTTGCTGTACGGGTACCGCCATCGGCTTGTATGACGTCTGCGTCAATGGTTATAGTTCGCTCACCGATTTTTGTAAGGTCAACTGCTGCTCTTAATGCTCTTCCTATTAAACGCTGGATTTCCTGTGTCCTGCCTGAGATAAGCATTCCTCTGTCTCTTGTAACCCTTTTGTTAGTTGAACTTGGCAATAAAGAGTACTCTGCTGTAAGCCAGCCTTTGCCGCTGTCTATTA
>CAYZIV010000052.1:2498-7890 GCA_964478475.1 uncultured Gammaproteobacteria bacterium
TCTCCAAATTCTACCAGTACTGATCCTGCAGCGTGTTTTGTGAAATTTCTTGTGAAAGTTATCGGTCTCAGTTCATCATTAGCTCTATTATTTTTGCGATTTGTCATTTTTTCCTTCCAATATTATGTTTTTCTACATATAATACTATCAGAAACAGGCAGTTTTCAGGTAAAGGATTTAAATAAATGAAAAACTTCTATATCACAACTGCAATAGACTACGTAAACGCCCCTCCTCATATAGGACATGCTTATGAAAAAATCGCCGCTGATGTAATTTTTAGACATTATAAGCAAAGGGGAATTCCTTGTTTTTTTCTTACAGGAACCGATGAGCATGGCATAAAAATTGAAAAAACCGCTAATGAAAAGGGAATTGACCCACAGGAATTCACTGATCAAATTTCGGCAAAGTTTATAGAAGAATGGGAGTTGTTAAATCTTGATTACACAAGATTTATAAGGACAACAGAAAAAGATCACGAAAAAGTTGTTCAACATATTTTTAAAACTCTTGTAGAAAAGGGCGATATCTATAAAGCTTCATATACTGGACTATATTGCGCGGGATGTGAAAACTTTTTAAACGAGCGCGACATTGATGAAAACGGGCTTTGTCCTGACCATAAGACAAAACCGCAGGAAGTTCAGGAAGAAAACTATTTCTTCAAGCTTTCCAAGTATAAAGATAAGATAAAAGATCATATACTCAAGAATAAGCGGTTTATTATGCCTGATTACAGAGCTAATGAGGTGATAAATCAGTTTAAGGATGTAAATGATATTAGCGTATCAAGGTCAAAAGAATCTGTAACCTGGGGGATTCCGGTTCCGGGAGACGACAGTCAGGTTATTTATGTCTGGATAGACGCATTATCTAACTATATAACAGGAATCGGATATTTAAATAATGAGGAATTATACAAACAATTCTGGCCCGCAAACGTGCATATGATCGGCAAAGATATTCTGAAATTCCACTCGATGTACTGGATAGCAATATTAATGGCTATGGAAATCCCGCTTCCTGAAACGATTTACGCTCATGGCTGGATTACTGTTGATGAAACAAAAATGAGCAAGACTTTAGGAAACGTCATTGCCCCGCGTGATATTTTAAGAGGTTATGAGCTTGAAAATCCTGATGCGCTTAGATATTTTCTTATGACGACCACGTCATTCGGTAGGGACGGGAATTACAGCGACGAGGATTTTAAAAATAAAGTTAACGCTGATCTTGCAAATAACATGGGGAATTTGCTTAATAGAACATTGAGTATGTTGGTTAAATTTTTTGATGGAAACATACTTCCTGAGGCCGTTACAGAAATTCAAGGTAATCAACTTGCTGAATTGACAGAAAAAGCAAAACAGTTAGTTGTTCAAAAATTCGATAATTATGAACTTTCTGAAGCGGCGGAAGCTGTAGTCGGCCTTGTAGACAACGCTAATAAGTATATTAACGAACAGGAGCCCTGGACGCTGGCAAAGGATGAAACGAAAAAAATTGAATTAGCCCAGTTATTATACAATGTTCTGGAAACACTAAGGCAGGTTAGCGTTTTAATATACCCGTTTATCCCTAATATTGCTCAGGATATGTGGGAGCAGCTCAGACAGGAAGGCAGAGTCAGCGATGTTCTTCTTTCTGATCTTGTGTGGGGTGGGCTTAAAGTAGGTAAAATCACTTCAAAAGAAAATATAAAACCTGTATTTTTAAGACTAGATTCTGAACTCGCAGGTGATAAAAAGAAAAATTGAGGTTTAACAATGTCAAAAGACCATGATGAACCGGTTTATATACAAAAAACTCAGAGTACTCAATCAAAAAAACAAATTGTAAAAGAAATAAGACAGCTTTTGAATACTGAAAAGTTTGCGGTGCTAGCCACTCAGGCAGAGAATTGTGTACATTCTTCACTCATAACTTTTGCTGTTACTGATGAATATAAAAGTTTGATTTTTGCCACACCCGTTGAAACAAGAAAGTTTGAACAAATATCAAAAAGTCCTAACGTTTCGTTGTTGATTGATAACAGATCAAATGGAATTGACGATTTAAATAAGCTGGCAGCTTTAAGTATTTCCGGAGATGCAAACGAGGTAAAAATTCCGGATGAAGTAGAGAAATATAAAACTATTCTCCTAAAAAGACATCCCTATCTGGAAAAATTTTTATTTGCTGTTTCCACAACTTTAATTTTAGTGAATAATATAAAGTACAGTTATGTTACAAAATTTCAAGAAGTGAAAGAATTGAGTCCTGATGATGTTTGTAACAAAAAATAGGTTGATTAGTTAAAAAATATGCAGTTATAAGATAAATTATGTTAATTTTAAAAAAAATGATCAAATAATAGGAATGAAATTATTATGAAAAAATATAGCATAGGTGTTGATCTTGGTGGGACAAAAATACTTGCTGGACTCGTAAATACAGAAACAGGAGAAGTCAAAGAGTCTGCAAAAAAAAGAACTCAAAAATCAGGCAGTGATGAACCTTTAATAAACAGAATAATTAGAACTATTGAAAAAGTGATTGATGAATCTCAAATACCGATTTCCGAATTGTCTTCAATTGGTATAGGAGCAGCAGGTCAGGTTGACAGAGAAAAAGGGGTTTTAATAGCAGCGCCAAATTTGAAATGTTTTGATCTGAAATTAAAAAAAATTCTCGAGGATCATTTTAAAATACCTGTTTTTGTTGGAAACGATGTAGAAGTTGCGACAATCGGCGAGATTACTTTTGGTAATGGGGTTGGATATAAAAATCTTGTGTGTATTTTTGTCGGAACCGGCGTTGGGTCAGGCATTGTATGTGACGGTAAAATATATAGCGGAGCAACCGGAACAGCTGGAGAGATTGGGCATATAATAATTAACTCCGGCGGCAGGTTATGCGGATGCGGTGAACATGGATGCCTTGAAGCTTATGCATCTAGAACTGCTATTGAAAAGAAAATAACCGGAGCAATAAAAAAAGGTCAGAAATCAATAATTCAAGACTTGCTTGAAGATAGTGATTCTATAAAATCAAAACATATTAAAAAAGCTGTTGAATTAAATGATAAAGTTGTCATCAACGCTATAACCGAAGCATCAAAAGATTTAAGCTGCGGTCTCGCATCAGTAATAAACTTTTTCAATCCTGAAATTATTATATTAGGTGGTGGACTTATAGAAGCCGTAGATTTCTTCTACGATATAACAGTTAAAAAAACTCGAGAAAAGTGTCTAGCTGTTGCTTCCGAAGGAACTAAAATTACTAAAACCGGGTTAAAAGATTATTCCGGACTTATAGGAGCAGCTCTTCTTGAAAATTACTACTGTCATAGTAATATTGGGAAAAGATAAATTATTATTCAATTAAATAATCTGAATCGTGAATTGATTTTATTAAGCTATAATTGCATTTCAGTTAATTCGCGACTCCGGTTAAATAAATTTGATTTATAAAGATTCTTCGCTTTCAGGTTCGGATTTTGAAATTTTAGTTTTTATGTTTCTTATTAAATCTAAATTTACATGTGTGTTGAAACTTAAAGCTGTTGTCGGAAATATATTTAGGTCAACTCCAATATCATAATAAGAAACTCCAAGACAAATTAATGGAAGTATGGAAAATCTTGCAACATGTGGAATTCCTTTTCTATAACCATACATTGGTCCTACTTTATAGCCGGCGTCTAGAACTAAATGATCCCATAATCTTTTTTTAGCAACAGTTCTTGCTACTCCAACTACAAAAACTTGATGACTGTGGCTGTTTGCGAATGTTCCGACAAAAATGCTTCTATATTGAGCTGCAAAAAGATTATGTGTTTCTCTGTATTTGTTTCTGGTGCCGAAATGTTTGCTCCACATTCCAATCATCATTGTGTCTCTTGCACTTTCGCCTTTTATAAATCCTTTAAATTTTTGAAACTTTGTTAACTCAGGTTTGATTTCATCGAGTGTAATTTCAATTTGATCAGAAAACACTTCTTCTTGTTCAATTGCAGCTTCTATAGTTAGTGATTTATCTTCTTCAGGCGCAATAAGGCTTGGAAATTCAATTTCAAATTCTGATTCTTTTTCATCATTAATTTCTAAAGTTTTTGAATGTAAATATTCATCATTTACTTTAATTTCATTCGGTTGTATTTCATTAGCTTCGAGGTCTAAAAGAG
The DNA here is from genome assembly GCA_964478475.1 of uncultured Gammaproteobacteria bacterium. Classification (GTDB taxonomy): domain Bacteria; phylum Cyanobacteriota; class Vampirovibrionia; order Gastranaerophilales; family UBA9971; genus CAYZIV01. The sequence goes on from CAYZIV010000052.1 coordinate 6,667, forward strand.
TCGGGGCTTCATTATTAATTTTTGATTCAGGTTTTAAAATATTGGCTCCTTCAAACAAATCCTCTGAATTTTCTTCCGCTAATGCACTACTAGTTTGGTTAATCATTAAAATTACAACTAAATACCCTATAAATATGCTTTTTTTTATTATGTTCATTTCTTAATCTTTCATAAAATTCATTAAAATTGTAAATATTAGATCATCAATAAATCGTTAATAATATAGGTCATTATAACTAAACCATAGATATATTCAAATCATTAAAAATTATCTTTAAATTAACGTTTTTGTCATTTGTAAAGTTTTTCTTAACAAATTTAATTTTTTAACACTTTTTTATTATCAGTACAGTTATTTTTTTACAGCATAGAAATTTAATTGTTTATAGTTAATAAGGATAGAAGTAATGATCACAAAAGAACTTGGTAAAAATCAGTTATTAGGTTTACAAAAGAATTGTAATCCGGTTCAAAACAAGGATAATGAAATAAAACAAAATTTAAATTCTCCTAAATTACATAAATTTGCCAAAATAAATTCTAATAATATTAAAGCTAATTTTATACCTTTTGGACAAAATTTGCCTATCAAAAAAGATTCTGGAAATTTTTATCAAGCAATATCTAGTAAATTTTCTGGAATAGAAAATTTAATCAAAAAACAAGAAAAAAATAGTTTAATAGAAGCAGAACCATATAAAAGACCTGCAGAGCAAGTAGCAATAGGTTTATCCGGAGGTTCAAATATAAATTTAGTATATAACGAAGATAGTCATCCGGAATTGGTTGCTCATAACTTTACTAAAATGTTAGTTGACGGTAAATTTAAAAATATGGGTATGGATCAAACAAACACTGATTTGGAAATCTGGAATCCAAGTAAGCTTGCTTTAGTAGGACATAAGCCTTTAACTATTCTTATGAATAAATCAAGAGAAGCTAAAGAAAACAACAAAAAACAGATCATTTTCATGGAGAATTTACCTTCATTTTTAAAAGCGGCTAATATTCCTACAAATATGTTGTTTGAAAGTAAGGAGCTTGAAAATATTAAATTAGTTGGAATGGTACCATCAGAAGTTTATAAAGAATGGAACGATTTTTCATCTCCTTATAACAAAAAAGAAGATAAATTATGGTTATCAAGAGATTTTAAAAAAATTGATCTTTTAAGCCCTTCTCCTGAACAAACTAAAAAAATGTTAAAAGATGAGAATTTGCAAA